>DAOUQP010000004.1 GCA_030625575.1 Eubacteriales bacterium
CCTTGTATCTCCGTAGGCAGATACGAAGTCGATATCTTGGAATACTGAACATGCCCCTCCATATCATCGTAGGAAAACAATGCTTGCCCCTGACCATCCACACCATTGTGAAGTTTTGTCCCCACAGCTAGAGCATCATTCGGCATTCCGAAGAGATTAACCATAGGAGCTATGCAGTAGACCCCGATATCCATAAGAGCTCCATTCGACAACTCTTTCTTGAAGGTATTCATGATATCGCCTTTCAAAAAAGAGTCATACCTAGATGAATACTGACAGAAACTGCTGCTGTATCTTCTTACCTTTCCTATTTTATGCAAGTTTTCTTTCACTCTGTTGAAATTAGGAAGCATAGTAACACGCATGGCTTCCATCAAAAGTCTGTTTTTCTCCTTTGCAAGCTTGATCATTCTTCTAGCTTCTTCAGCATTGGAACTGAAAGGCTTCTCCACCAATACATGTTTACCTTGTCTAAGTGCTTTCATAGTGTATTCGTAGTGGAGAAAATTAGGCACTGCTATGTAAACAGCATCTATTTCATCGTTGCCGAGCATTTCATCCAAATCAGTGTATATAAATGGAACATTGTACTGCTTTTGAAACTCCTTAGCTTTCTCCAGGCTTCTAGAGTAAAAGGCATGGAAAGAAAACTCATCAACTTCATTTGCCGCTTCTAAAAACAATTCAACTATCTTTCCGCTTCCAATTATTCCAAATCTCGTCTTTCCCATATAGAACCTCCTGTCACTTGTTTTTCATGTATGCATATCTAATAAATTTCAACGTTGTATTATCTATATCGTTCTTATATACTCCGAAGAAATCAATCAAGTAATTCTTTTCGTCAGCGATATCTATAGTTTATAATAATCTCAAAACTTATTCCATCATTGTACTTCAAAATACTGTTTTTCCAAAAATAAAAAAGGCTGACCGCCTTTTTCTTTTACAACAAAATCTATTATCACACATACTGATGAACTCTATCTCAAAAACTCTCCATATACTTGATTTGAAACATCGAATCCATAGTCTGTAAGATACACTCTTCCCATCTCCACAACCAAAGCTCCGTATTCGACCATCTTTTCG
Organism: Eubacteriales bacterium; assembly: GCA_030625575.1. Lineage (GTDB taxonomy): Bacteria > Bacillota > Clostridia > Peptostreptococcales > Acidaminobacteraceae > DAOURC01. The sequence continues at coordinate 1,093 of DAOUQP010000004.1, forward strand.
ATTTCCATTTCATATTCCATTAAAAAGTCAATATCAAATCTCTCTTTGAATTCCTCTATGGAAAACCCTTCTGTCTTTCTCAGATTCAACATTATGTATTCGAACTTTTCCTCATCGAAACCTATCTTTTCAACATCAGATACAGGTCTTTCGCCTTCTTTTATCTTCTCTAGATATTTTCCCATCACCGACTCGTTGGCATACCTCTCACCGTTCAAATAGCCATGCGCAGAAAGTCCCAGACCGATATACTCGTCAGCTGACCAGTACATTAGATTGTGTTTTGATTCATATCCTTTTTTTGAAAAGTTGGAAATTTCATATCTATGATATCCATTATTCTTTAGCTCGGATTCAATAATATAAAAATACTCTCGATCGACCTCATCTGAAACAGGTAGAATTTTCCCGGATTCTTTCATACGATTGAGAATCGTATCCTCTTCATACATTAAACTATAAGTTGAAATATGCTCAGGATTCAGTATTGAAAATTTATTGATATCTTTTAATAAATCTTCTTTTTTCTGACTAGGCAACGCATAAATCAAATCCAAGTTGATATTATCAAATCCAGCATCTCTAATCATTCGGTATTTTTCTTTTACATCATCAAAACTATGAAGCCTGCCTAACATTTTCAACTGTCTTTCATCTGTTGTTTGGACACCCATGCTGATGCGATTTATGCCTAACTTCTTATAGCACAACAGCTTGTCCATTGTAACAGATTCAGGGTTTACTTCTATAGTAAATTCTTTAACTTCACTTAGATTTAAATTGGCGGTTATTTTCTCTACCATTTCACAAGACAATAGACTTGGTGTACCACCACCAATATATATTGTTTTTATATCTTTCATTTCATCTTGATATAAGAGTATTTCATTAGCTAAAGCATCGATATACTCATCCATTAAAGTCAAATCTGTCTTTGATACGAAGTGACAGTAATTACATTTTTTCTTGCAAAATGGTATATGTATATAAATTCCTTTCATATGTATACCTACTTGTCATTAATTTTTATTATAAATATTTACATAGCAGCTTTTGCTTTCTTTTTATTACAATACATTTTATCTTCAGCATTTTTAATGATGTCATTGATGTTTTGTTCAGGTTCAATTTTCGCATCTACTCCAAACGCTATTGAAATTTCAATTGAATCAATATACGATTCAGAGCATTTTTTCTTTATTCTATCTACTATTCTTTCCGAATCTTCAATTTTTGTTTTAGGCAGTAAAGCGATAAACTCATCTCCACCAATTCTTGCAATAATATCATCACTGCGAAATTCGCTTTTAATGATTTTTGCAGCTTCCTTTAATAACTTATCGCCTTTTTTATGACCATAATTATCATTAGTATTTTTCAACCCATTGACATCCGCAAAAACTATAGATAACGGATAATTTCTTTTTGTATCCAATCTACTAATTTCTTCTTCAAAAAATCTACGATTATAAAGTCCGGTTAATGCATCGTGATAACTCATATATGTAATCTCACGCTGTGCATTTTTTCTCTGAGATATATCTGAGTATATTCCATATCCGCCAACTACTCCGCCATCGATAATAATTGGAACTCCTCTGATTGAAACTTCTCTTTCGATGCCTTCTAATCCATAACGAACACCTTCACTGTTTGCTACAACACCTTTAAATAAATCTTTGGTTATTTCCCTAGCTTCATCTATAACTTCATCATTTCCAATTATATCATCAAGATTTTTCCCGATAACATCTTCAAGTTTATATCCGAAAAGCTGAGTAAATTCACTATTTATATCAACGATGCAATAGGTTTCATCAAGCATTACTATTGCTTCCTTTGTATTTGTAAACAATGCTTTAAAATTCGAATTTTGTTTTAACAGTTCCCGTTCTACACTTTTTCTTAAAGATATATCTGAATATATAGCATATATTCCGACTACTTCGCCGTTAACAACAATTGGAATTCCTTTGATTGTAACTTCTTTTCCATTTCCATCTTTATCATAGCGAATTTCTTCAAAATCTACTTCTTCTCCTTTTGTAACTTTATTCGTTAATTTTTCAGCATTTATTATTGTATCTTCATTTGTAATTAATTTATCAATATCTATTTCTTTTATATCTTTTAATTCATATCCAAATAACTTTGTAAATTCATCATTTATATTAATAATACAGTTGTTTTTATCAAGCATCGCTATTGCATCTGTTGAATTCATAAATAATGATTTAAACTTTAAATTTTGTTTCAACAGTTCACGCTCTGCATTATTTCTTTTAGAAATATCTGAATATATACCATATCCTCCAACTACTTCACCATTAATGATAATCGGAACAACTTTAATATTAACTTCAACTCCATTGCCTTTTGAGTCATAACGAATGCTGTCTATATTTATTTCCTTCCCATTTATCAAACTCTTAGTCAATTCTTTTGCTTCATTTACTACATTTCCTTTTGCAATTATATTATCAAGATTTCTTCCAATAATATCTTCAAGTTCATATCCAAACAATTCAGTGAATCTATCATTTATATTGAGAACACACTGATTATCATCAGCTATTACTATTGCATCCTGTGCATCCCAAAAAAGCGTTTCATAAATCATTTTTATATGTTCGCTTTTATCATCAACAATATTTTCGAAATAATTTTTATTGTCCATATCTTAAATTCCCCCAATGTTTTATAAGATATTTACTGAAAAATTTGATTTTTTTCTCTCTTTATTTATCATCAAATTTTAAAACAGACAAAAATGCATTTTGCGGTACATCTACATTTCCAAATTGACGCATTCTTTTCTTTCCTTCTTTTTGCTTTTTAAGAAGTTTTTTCTTACGACTTATGTCGCCACCATAACATTTAGCTAAGACATCTTTACGCATAGCCTTGATGTTCTCTCTTGCTACAACTTTATTTCCTATAGAAGCCTGGATAGGAATTACAAACATCTGCCTCGGAATTACATCTTTTAATCTTTCGCAAATTTGTCTTCCTCTTGAAACAGACTTCGTTTCATGAACTATAATACTAAATGCATCAATGACTTCTTTATTTATAAGTATATCCATTTTTACTAAATCAGACGGTATATATTCTTTAAATTCATAATCCAGTGATCCATATCCTCTTGTTTTTGATTTCAGCGCATCAAAGAAATCGTAAATAACCTCGTTCAAAGGAAGGTCATATGTCAATATCACTCTCTTTTCATCTATATAATCCATATGATCCAAAGTCCCTCTACGGTTCTGGCACATTTCCATGACATTGCCTACATATTCAGTTGGAACAATGATTTTTGATTTCACAATAGGTTCTTCAATAATTTCAATTTCTGTCTTATCGGGAAGATTGCTTGGATTTTGAACCATTAAAACACTGCCATCTGTCTTTGTAACCCTATATATTACACTTGGAGATGTTGCAATAATGTCCAAATCGTGTTCTCTTTCAAGTCTTTCTTGAATAATTTCCAAATGCAACAGTCCCAAGAATCCACACCTGAATCCAAACCCTAATGCAACGGACGTCTCCGGTTCAAAAGATAAAGCAGCATCATTTAATTGTAGTTTTTCCAAAGCTTCACGAATATTCTCGTAATGTTCTCCGTCAGCTGGATATATACCGCAATAAACCATAGATGTAGCTTTCTTATATCCCGGCAAAGACTCCTCAGTCGGGTTGTTTACATCCGTAATAGTGTCACCTACACGACAATCTTTAACGTTTTTAATACTAGCTGTTATATATCCAACATCACCCGCGCTAAGTTCACCAACTTCTAACATCGTCGGTGAAAAATATCCGACTTCTGCAATTTCAAAATTTTTACCAAGCGCCATCATCTTTATTTTATCGCCTTTTTTGACCTTGCCATCAAATACTCTTACCAACGCAACTGCACCCTTATAAGAATCATAGAACGAATCGAATATCAACGCCTTTAAAGGCGCTTCTTCATCGCCTGATGGAGCTGGTATTTTTTCTACAATCTGTTCAAGAACAGCTTCAATGTTCAAGCCGCTTTTCGCACTGACTAAAGGAGCATCTTCTGCAACAATACCGATTGTCTCCTCAATTTCATGTTTCACTTCATCAGGTCTTGCACTCGGTAAATCAATCTTATTCAATACAGGTACAATCTCAAGAGCCTGTTCATCTGCTAAATAGACATTTGCAAGAGTTTGCGCTTCTACTCCTTGGGTTGCATCAACTACCAATATGGCACCTTCACATGCAGCTAGAGAACGCGAAACTTCATAAGTAAAGTCCACATGTCCTGGTGTATCTATTAAATTTAAAATATATTCTTCATTATCTTTTGCCTTATAAACCAAACGTGTCGTTTGAAGTTTGATTGTTATTCCTCTTTCTCTTTCCAAATCCATGTTATCAAGAATTTGATCTTTCATTTCACGCTTTGTCAGTAGTCCGGTTTTCTCTATTAAACGATCCGCTAAAGTGCTTTTACCATGATCGATATGAGCAATTATTGAAAAGTTTCTAATTTTTTGTTGTCTTTCATCCATATTTTTGACCCCTTCAAGTTAATATCTAATAAATTATAACAGAATAATATCTTTAATAAAAGGAAATTTATTGTTGATTTTTGTATTGAATAATGGTAAAATCAGTTTGTTGATTAGGAATCAAGGAGGTGAATATAATGGCTAACATTAAATCTGCTCAAAAAAGAATTAAAGTTATTGCTAAAAAAACTGCTAATAATAAGGCTAACAAGTCTGAATTGAAAACTGTAATTAAGAAATTTAACGAAGCTGTTGATTCGGGTGATAAAGCTTTAGCACAAGAAAAATACGTACTTGCTGAAAAAACATTGGATAAAAATGCTACAAAAGGTACGATTCATAAAAGTGCAGCTTCAAGAAAAGCATCTAGATTAGCAAAAAGATTAAACAAAATGGCATAACAAATTGTTTATATTCACCGTCAGAATAAAAGCAATGCGTACCTATTATTGGTACGCTTTTTTATTTTTTTGACGTTAATTTCATAAACAAGCTTTCTATATGAGCTCTTTTATTTACTCCTTGGCTTTTAGAAACACTCTCGTACTCAATACAAGATTCAAGGGACTTCGTAAGAGATTTCTTATCTAATCCGTTAACTCTTTTCAATATAAGTTTAACAGGATATGAAGATTTAAATCCTAGTATTTCTTGTATATCATTTATCGGATGACTTTTTAAACTTAAAGTTTTTGCTATCAACATATTATTATATTGTTTTGTCAACAAAGGCATAATTTCATATGTACTATGACCTTTTTTTAAAAGTTCATGTAATTTTTTAAAACTTGTCTTGATATCCCCATCTGCCAAACTATCCGTCAAGGCAAATACATTCATTTCAAGAGGCATCACCATAATTTCCTTAAGATTTTCTATATCTATCATTTCATATGGCAATGATGAGATTTTTACAATTTCGTTTTCCATTTGATATAGGCTGATAGATTGGTTTCTATCATTATACATTGAATAATTAATGAAAAATTCCAATGATTGGTTCGATAATTTTTTTCCGTTATCTCTAAATTTCTTAATAACCCATTTCCGAAAATCACTGCCATCCAATTTTTCAAATTCAACCACTTCAATTTCGGCTTTTTTAAACCGTTTATATACTTTAGACATCTTATTTTTAAATGTAATTATATTGACGCTTCCAATCGCCTTGTGGCTTACATCAATAAGATTATCAATCTGATCATCAGTCAAATTCATTTGGTCCAAGTTCTTTATCTCAACAATTTTATATTCACTCATAACCGGCAAAGTGATGATACCGTTATAAACTTGATTATAATCGGCTTCCGCCCCGTCATAGTATCCGTAGTTGAAAACAATAAGCTCAGGATTCAAGTAATCTTTCTTTATTCTTTGAATAGTGTGGTCATAAAGATAATTCTCACGGTTGACCATAAGATAAGCACTCTTTAAAGATTTTGTTTTTGATAATTTCAGTATATCAAGATAGTTCATATATATTCTCCTAAAAAAATTTAAATTTTATCGTATTTTCATTAACTATTTTTATCATAATGGTTCCAGATTCTTTTGTAGTCAGCACAAGTTCTGAATATCTTTCAAGTCTATCCATCGCTTCAGAATGAGGATGTCCATATGGATTGTTTCTACCTACAGAAACAATGGAAAGTGTTGGATTTAAATCCCTCAAAAAATCATCAGTCGATGAATCTTTTGACCCATGGTGAGGAACTTTTAGGATATCGATTTCAGAGATCATAGAATCTTTTTCAATATATTTTGTAATATCCCCTGTAAATAAAATTGTTACTCCATCGATGGACATTTTTATAACATGAGATGTATCGTTTAAATCCTTCGACTTCATCCCCTCTATTGTAGGATTAAAAACTTCCAAGTAAATTTGTCCGAATTTCAATTCATCGCCAGTATAAATGGCTTCTATATGATTATATAACAAATCCATATTTTTTAAAATGGAATCATCATTCAAAAATAGATGACCTATTTCAATATCTTCAAAATACCTTAATCCTCCATAGTGATCCATATGATTATGGCTTATCAATACGGCATTCAATTGTTCTATACCTAAATATTCGAGATATTCATTAACATCACGCTTGCTTCCTGTATCTATGAGTATTTTACTATTCCTATAGTTTATCAATGCACTATCGCCGTTTCCCACATCAAAGAAAAAAATGGTATCTTCCATTACATCTTGATACATATTATTCAATATGATAATAAAGCATAGTGACAATGCTATTATGTATGGTCTGTATGATTGTACTTTCAAATATAATGATTCATTCTCTTTTATTAAGAAATAAATAAAAAACAAAAAATAATAACTGAGAACTATTAAACTGCTGCAATAAAACAAATCAACGCTTAGAAATTCTATTTTTGAAATATACCTCAGCATTTCGATAATCAAGCCATAAATATATCGTATACCTCCGTCAAGCAGTGCAATTTTAAATGGTACAATCGCACTTAAACCCGTTATCGGCAATAACCATCCCATTATGGATATCATTATGATGTTGAAAGGTATTGTCAAGATATTCACCTGAGAATTTATCGTTAGAATTATCGGCAAAATTCCCAAATATACTCTATAAACATGCAAAATATCATCTTCTTGAGCTAAAGCAAAAGCCGCTAGAAAGCTCAGTTGATAACTGATATAACTGCAATAATATGGGTTGTATATTAAAAATACGATATTAAGCACAGCTATGGCCGACATGCTGTCGTATGCGTTATTAGTAATGATACTTAACTCTTTCAACAGTTTCTGCCCAAAAGCTCTCATAATGGAAATATGAAATCCGGCTAAAAAAGCTATCATTCCCAAAAGAATGAATACAAATGATTTTCTGATGGCATAATAAATTTTTAATCTACTCAATACTTTTTCAAAGCTGTTGGCAATAATTGAAACATGCAACCCCGAAACCACTAAAAGGTGAGATAATCCGAAGGCATTGAATATTTGCTTGGTTTCACTATCCAATATTTCCTTAATTCCAAATAGTATAGTAAAAACAAGGTCGCCTTCAGCTCCAAATTTATTTTTTATGTGATTATATAGTTTTCCAAGTATCACGAATCTTAAGGTAGGTTGTTTTGATTCATGCTCGATAATTTCATCTATGCTCAGCTCATAAAAAAAGTTCTTTCCCGCCAAGTATAAACCATAATTGAATTTATTCAGACTTGATTCTGTATTGATTCTCTCAAGTTTTCCGGTTACTTTAATATAATCTCCATCTTTTAAATCAATCGGTGGATAATCGATTATTACATTGCGAACATCGTTGTTTATATTCAAATAGTATTTATCCTCTTGAAAAATAGATCTCGAAACAACTCTACCTTCATAAGTATGTTCGCCTTCATTTAGAGAAGTTCTAAAAAAACAGGACAAAAGAATCAACGCTACAATAAGGATAATAAATACAATAGGCACCTGACTCTCTCTAAAGAGAAACAAGGTGCCTATCAATAAAAATATGAAAATGCCATAATGATGATAAACTATACTTAAACTTAAAATATAGATGATCATACTTAAAATCAATAATTGTCGTCTCATAAATATATTATGAGATTTAACTTATTTCAATACAATGAAATAAATGTTTTATTCCTTATTGCCCATCAATTTTTTATACGTAATTCCTGTTTTTTCCAAAGCTAACAATATAGGTAGTGCAAGCACACCTCCGCCAATTCCTTGAACGATATTTGGCAAAACACCTAGCAGTGCAGCTTTATAGCCATATAATGCCGATTCAAATATATAATACCCTCCGACCATAATAATCGTTCCCACGGATATCGCAACGGCAAAATGAACAATTTTAATCGACAGTTTATCTGTGTTTTTAGACAATGCGCGATAAATCAATCCTACCGCCAGAGCGTCAAGTCCTTTAATCATAAAAGTCGGAACTGCATAAATAAGATATCCGGAAATAAAGTCAGCTAAAAAAGATCCAAGTGCAGCTGCCAAAAATCCAAATACATTACCCAATAAAATTCCCGATAAGTAAACTAACGTATCACCAATATGTATGTAACCCTTTGTCGGTGTAGGTACTTGAATAACCAATGTTCCAACAGTCACCATAGCGGCGAACAAACTTGCTAAAATCCATTTTCTAATATTTTTATTCATATAATTACCTCCTACGAGGGTATTTTACCATTATCCGTGCCCTTTATTAATGTATTTATTAATGTTTTTTCTACCGCGTGCCCATACAGTTATAAAACTTTTCAATTTCTTCTATCTCTTCTTGATTCAAATTATACATTCGATAAATGGCTTGATTCAAATTATCAAAGTTTTTCACATCAAATTTTTCATTGGCCAATAGAAGTTCATCACTATACTTTATCGGAATCTTCTTAAGAGGGGTACTATACAGTTCCAAGATATTCCCCTTTTTTTTACCAATATTAAAAAGCCAGAAATACATTAGTTTTGAATTAAGAATAGAAGCAATTACTCTTAGATCAAAAACAACAGTTTTAGGAATAATATAGTAAACATCCGCACTTGCATAAAAATCTTCTAAAGAAATCGCAAATTTATTGCAAATATTCCGATGTGGTACAACTATTTTAGGAACTTCAAAAATATTTTTTTCTCTAGGCCACTGAAGTGCATACCATTTTCTTATACCTTGAATCACTTCTCTTCTACTTTCCAAGATCGGTCTAAATTGTTCCAGATACTTATATTCTTTCGATGTTTCAGACAACTCTACTTCATTATCAATATACAGTATGTATTTATTGCTTTTTATATTGATAGAAAAATTATCTATATCTGAATTCTTATAAAATCTCTTTAAATATTTAGAATCTGTTAAATCGTATTTACTTAATTCTTCCTCAGTTAGAACAAAAACACCTTGTCCTGTTTCAACTCGTTCCAATTGATATAAATTGATTTTTTTTTCATTTAAATAATCTGCACCAGAAACAATTCCTTGATGGATTTCAAAAAAATCACCTAGATTGAAAGTACTTTGCTTTTTAATTTTATCAATAAGGTCGTAATCTTTTTTATCAGTGTAAACTTGAATATAATTATTATCAGAATAAAGATTCATTTCTTTGATTTCAAATATCTTATCGTGGTTATGAATAATTACATTTCTGTTATTGCATTTCATTGAAGTAATGGTTATAACGTTATGTTGCCCAAGAGCTTCTTTAAAGAGTTTCTTTTCATGAAAATTAATGATTTCTTTAAAACTTATGTTTTCTTTAATGAACTTTCTAAGTTTATTAGCTCCATCAGCAGTAAAAAAATAATTAGTTGTAATTACACCCATAACACCATTCGGTGCTAAAAGTTCCCACCCTTTATACATAAAAAAGTAGTAATAATCCATTTTGCTTTCATAGTATTTTTTGCCGAATTTATTTTTTTTAATATCCCTAAAAAACGTTTTATTGTTTTTTTCTCCTATATACGGTGGATTCCCTAAAATAATATCAAATGTTTCTTCAATATCCGTTTCTAAAGTATTGCCGTGGTTCACATTAAGTTCTAATTCCCATGGAAATTCTTCAAACAACAACAACATTTTATTTGTATATATCAATAAAGGTTCCCACTGAAGATCGTAGGCAAAAAGATTTTTAACTATCAATTTCAATTCTTTATCGCTTTTAGGATTTATGTATTCAATATAAGCAAATAGTAAATTTCCAGTCCCAGAAGAAAGGTCAGCAACCTTCGCATCACTTATAGACTCTTCATAATATGAAAGAGTCTTTTCCACAATTAAATTTGATATTTCATTTGGAGTATAAAAACTACCGGTCGTTAATTTTTCTTCTTTTGAAATCACGCTTTCATTTGTAATGTCAATAAATAAATCTAAAAAGATATTTTTTGACTTCAAATTAAAATCATAATGCTTCTCGATGTAGTCTTCATACAAATCATATGAAATATGAAATTTATCCAGCACTTGATGAATAGACTGAATAACCATTTTTTTCATGAATACCTCCAAAAAAAGTTTGGCAAAAGCCAAACTCTATTTTTTTAATGAATAACGGTCTTCCTTAATTTTTGTCACTCCAGGAATTGTTTGAATAATTTCATCGACAACTAAATCGACGTCTTTAATTCGAACATCAATCCCTTTCTTTTTCAAATACTTCATTATTGTTATTAATCTAATATAATAATGATTAGGATGTTTAAAAAAAGGATGTTTTAAAATCATTTTTTTTATTTCATCTCTATCAATCACATTGTTTTTTTCAATTTTGTCTTCGACACCATTAACCAAGTCATTTATCTTTGTCGAAGGGTCCTCATTATTCTCTATAATATTTTTAATGTCATCAATAATACTTTCAACTGTTATATCACTGCTTTCCAGTGATTTATATACAGTTTTACTGTTTTTTATCTTTGACTTACCCGAAGGTAATTCCATTTTCAAGCTCCTCTCAAATACCAAGTAGATCTATACTGATTTTACTATTAAATTACAATTATTACAACAGGTCATCAATTGTTATAATCTTATCTGACAAATGAACCAAAGAATCTCCAAAAATTTTATTTATAAGTTCTTTCCCCTCATTGAGAGCGTCTATACCTCTAAAATCAATTTCCAACTTGTTTTTCAAATCGACAATCTCTCCTAATGTCAATTTATCTTCAACTATTTGATAAATCCCCTCTTCTAGAGCTAATATCATGATCTTTTCGGAATTTCTGAGTACTTCATCAACCTTTATTCTATCTTTGACAGCATAAACCGCCTCATGAATATCATAACTTTCTTCTTCACTTTCAATACCGATAGTATCATCTATTATATTAGAAAAAATATAAAGTAATATTGAATTATTTCTGATAAATTCATTAATCTCCAAATATCCAATTGAATTTTTAGCTTCAGCAAATTTACTCATAATTCCCTTTAGCAAATATTCTTTGAAACTTCCATCAAATATTGTCATTTCGTCAACAAAATAGTAATTATTATTATAAGGATATATCCTTGCAAAAATAATTCCTGTTTCATCAAGAAGTTCGATATTCCCTATTACATAATCTGTTTTGTCAAAGAGATCTTTTAGAATAAAGTTGTTCTCGGTTTTTACTACAGTAAAAAAAGAAATTTTTGAATTTCTAAAAGATTTATATAAATTTTCATCAACATGACTGTTTTCCTTATATAAATCAATCAATTCATATTTATCTTGAAAACGATAATCATGAATAATCCAATCATTAAAACCCTTATCCCCATGCGCCTCAGAAATTTGTTTATCAGAAACGTATTTTTTATAAGCTTTTTCCATATTTTCTTTGAGTGACTCTTCAGATAAAAAATTAAGTAATTTAACTTTTAACTGTAAAATCTCATCAATTATTTTCGTTGCCATCGTAACCACCTCATATATTATTGTATAATAATAACTGAATAGAATAAATAACGCAATAGGAGGAATAAAAAATGACAGAAAAATTGTTCATTAACAATTCATATATTACAGAATTTACTGCTGATATCATAAATGTTATTGAAGATGATTCAAAATTTATGATTGAACTGGATAAAACATGCTTTTATCCCGAAAGTGGTGGGCAACCAAGCGACATAGGTTTTATCGACAATTGCAGTATTTTTGATGTCCAATATAAAGATGAAAAAATCTATCATTATTCAAAAGAAAAACCTGAAAGTACTCTTGATGTTCAATGCCGAATCAACTGGGATTCAAGGTTTGATTTGATGCAACAACACTCAGGACAACATATATTATCTTCGTCATTCGAAAAATTATTTGATGCAAATACAATCGGTTTTCACTTAAGCGAAGAATCTGTCACTATTGATCTTGATAAGAAATTAGATGCTTTTGAACTAGAAAAAGCAGAAAAATTAAGCAATGAAATTGTCTTTAAGAATCTTCCTATTATCATACATTATCCTGATGAAACTATGCTGAATCAAATGCCGCTTAGAAAACCGACTAAGGTTTTTAAGGACATTAGGATTATAGAAGTAGAAAACTTTGATTTTTCACCATGCGGTGGAACTCATGTGAAAAACACTGGTGAAATAGGACTTATTAAGATTAAAAAGTTTGAAAATCATAAAGATGGAATCAGGCTGGAATTTACATGTGGCATGCGAGCATTAAAAGATTACCAATTAAAAAACAACTTGGTTAATAAAATAGCTGTCGATATGTCTGTAAGTTCTGATGAAGTTGAAAATAGCTATGAAAAGCTTAAAGAAGATATGAACCTTTTAGTTCAGGAAATAAAAGATTTAAGACAGCAACTTATTGAATACAAAATCAACGGTCTCAAAGAAAATGCTGAAATTCACAGTAATATCAAACTTATCAAATATGAATTTACAGATATAGATATGAAATCATTAAAAACGATTTCGTCTACGATCGTCAACGAACCTGATTTTATAACTCTTTTTTCACTTGTGAATGATGATGTTAAACTACTATTTGCAAGGTCCAAAAATGTAGATGTAAATATGAAAGATATTATTAAAGAGCCATTGGAATTAATAAACGGCAGAGGTGGAGGCAGTCCATTTGCAGCCCAAGGCGGAGGAAACAAAATAAATAATGCGAGCCTAGCTTTAGAAACTGCTTATAAGCATATAAATAGCCTATTGAAATAGGCTATTTATTATATTTCACTTCACCATCTATCACTTCAAATGCAATCTTGCCTTCTTCAATAAGATATCCCAAGTGAGAACTAAGAAGCGAGTCATTCAAATAATAATTGGGGATGTTTTCTATCAATCCATATTCTTTAATCATCGCTTTATGAATATTATTTTTATTATCAGGTGTTTCTAGATAATCCAGTATGAATTCATTTAATGATTCTAACACTTTTAAATTATTGTCGATATCTTGTTCGATGCTTTTTTTTACTCCACCATGAGATAATACGTAATACTCAGCCTTGATCTCTTTAATCATATCAAGTGAATTGAACAACTCTTTTAAAGAATAATTATAAAGAAATTTATATTTTTCAATTATCTTGGATTCTATCACACTATCAGCTACAAAAAAAACATCATCTGGAGTTATCAATCCAATCTGCTCTGGTGAATGCCCTTTTAAATCTATTATTTGAAATTTATTTCCTTCAATGTTTAATTCATCTTCATCAATAACAATGTCTATATTAGATGGCTTGGCTTGCAAGAACTTCGCTCTCAACACTTTTGGTGGATAAGAGCCAAAAAGATAATGCGGTTCAGTAGATGTTGTTTCTATATAACTTTTTTCTATTCTAGACGAATAGAAATCGGCTTCTGTTCTTTTTTGAATCAAACCATTCCCGCCACAGTGATCAGCATGAGAGTGAGTGTTGACAACTGCTTTTATTTCCCAATTATTTTCTTTGATTATCTTTAAAACTTTCTTTGCAACATCATCATTAAGACCAGTATCGATTAACACTACTTCTTTCTCATTCAATCTATAAAGACCGATAATCGATGGATTGTCAAAATAGTATGTATTGTTTTTAATCTGTATTAATTGCATAGTTTCACCCCTTTTTTAAATTTTATCATAAAAAAGCACCATCTGAAATCAGATGATGCCTTTTTTAATATTCTAATAATCGCCTTGAGCCAACATAGAATCAGCTACTTTTTTAAATCCGGCAATATTTGCACCAGCTACTAAATTATAACCAAAACCATATTCCTGAGCAGCGTCCATTGCATACTTATGAATATTAATCATGATTTCGTGCAATCTTGAGTCAACTTCTTCAAAAGTCCATGAATATCTCATAGAATTCTGTGCCATTTCAAGAGCTGAAGTAGCAACTCCGCCGGCATTTGCCGCTTTTGCAGGTGCTACTAATATATTATTTTCCAATAAATACTTTAACGCCTCATTAGTTGTAGGCATATTTGCCCCTTCACCTATAGCTAAAACGCCATTAGCAACTATTGCTTTTGCATCTTCTAATTGAATATCATTTTGAGTTGCACACGGAAGAGCTATATCAACTTCAACATTCCACACTCCTCTGCCTTCGTGATACTCAGCTTCAGGATGCTCTACAATATATTCCTTAATTCTTTTTCTTTCGACTTCTTTAAGTCTTTTTACAGTTTCTATTTCAATTCCATTCGGGTCATAAATCCAGCCTGTTGAATCAGACATTGTTACAACTTTGGCTCCCAATTCAGCAGCTTTTTGACAAGCATAAATCGCTACATTTCCAGATCCAGTAATTGCAACAGTTTTTCCATCAATCTCTTCGTTGTTTGCTTTTAGCATTTCATTAACAAAATAAACCAAGCCAAATCCAGTCGCTTCTTTTCTTGCTAAAGATCCACCATAAATTAACCCTTTTCCAGTTAACACGCCATTTTCAAAGCTTCCCTTAATTCTTTTAAATTGTCCATACAAGTAACCAATTTCTCTTCCTCCAACGCCAATATCTCCCGCTGGAACATCTACATCTGGTGCAATATGCCTATATAATTCAGTCATAAAGCTTTGGCAAAATCTCATAACTTCAGCATCAGATTTTCCTTTAGGATTAAAATCCGAACCTCCTTTACCTCCACCAATAGACAATCCTGTCAGAGCATTTTTAAAAATTTGTTCAAAACCTAGGAATTTAATAATTCCTATATACACTGATGGATGAAATCTTAGTCCGCCTTTATACGGCCCTATCGCTCCATTGAATTGTATTCTAAATCCTCTATTAACTTGTAAAACGCCACTGTCATCAACCCAAGGAACTCTAAATATAATTTGTCTTTCTGGTTCAGTTATTCTATCTAGGATATTTGCCTCAACATACTTTGGGTGTCTTTCAATCACAGGTTTAAGTGATTCAAACACCTCTTCAACTGCTTGTAAAAATTCTTTTTCGTGTGGATTTCTAGCTCTAACTCTTTCTAACACCTCATTAATATACTTCATTTTCCCCCAACTCCTTTAATATATTTTTATATTTAAGGAGTATATTATCACATTATTTGTACATTGTATACATTATACTTATTAATAAACTGAATTTTCTGGCATTTCTCCCTCTAGAGCTTGAATTATATTATTCGCTGCAATAATGGCCATTGCCTTTCTTGCTTCATTAGTGGCACTTCCAATATGCGGCAGCGTTATTACATTTTCTAGATTTATAAGTTCATTTGGAACAATCGGTTCATTTTCATAAACATCAAGACCAGCGCCAAACAATTTCCCTGTTTTCAATACCCTGATTAATCCTTCTTCATCAATTACCGCTCCTCTAGATGTGTTGATAAGCACTGCGTCATCTTTCATCAATTCAAATTCTCTTTTACTGAAAAGATGATAGGTTTCTTTATTTAAAGGTGTATGTATGCTGATAAAATCGGATTCTTTCAATAAAGTGTCAAAATCAACGTATTTAGAATTCAATTCTTTATCTTCTTTTCGAGTCCTATTATAATATATGATATTCAATCCAAATCCATTTGCTCTTTTTGCAACCGCCTGACCTATTCTTCCAAAGCCAACAATACCTAAAGTTTTTCCATATAGTTCTTTTCCCAATAAAAGCTTTGGTTTCCATTCTTTAAATTTACCATCTGAAACATACGCATCACTTTCAACAATTCTTCTCGAAACAGCCAATAAAAGCGACAAAGCTAAATCCGCAGTTGCATTTGTTAAAACATCAGGCGTGTTGGTTAAATATATCCCCTTTTCTTTCGCATAATCGACATCGAAATTATTATAGCCTACAGAATAATCAGCAAATATTTTTACATTTTTAGATTTGTCGATAACCTCTTTATCAATCTTATTTGATAACATAGTAAGAACAGCGTCATAATTCATGACAATATTCAAAAGCTCATCCTTTGTTAAATCTCTGCCCTTTAAATTGATATCAACTTCATATTTTTTCTTTAACAAATCAATCGCTTCTTCATCAATCATTCTTGTAACATACACTTTTTTCATAAAAAAACACATCCTTTTTATAGACTTTTAAAAATATTGATGCTAAAATATCAAAGTACGGAGGTAGATATGCAATTATATATTCTTACTATAATCATCGGCTATTTCATAGGCTCAATTCCATTTTCCTATTTAGTCGGCAAAAAAACTGCACATTTAGATTTAAGAGAGCATGGTAGCGGTAACTTAGGTTCGACAAACGTTACTAGAGTTGCCGGTAAAAAAGCTGGGCTTGTTGCGTTTGTATTGGATCTATCTAAAGGTATTCTATCATATCTCATCGGTTATTACCTATTAGGAATAACAGGAGCAGTATTGTGTGCTGGAATGACTATTATCGGCCACTGCTACTCTATTTTCATGAAATTTAGAGGCGGAAAAGGTGTTGCCACAACATATGGAATTTTACTTATGTTCAATCCTATTCTTGCTATAACATTATTTGTTATTCAGGTTTTAATTGTTAAAGTTTCAAAACTTATGTCATTAGGATCAATCATGGCAGCAATCTTCATACCTATTCTAGGTTATTTTTTCAATATGGAAATCCAATTTATCTACTTAGGAATATTTTTAGCAATCTTTATTCCATTTAGACATAAAGATAATATTAAAAGACTTCTTTCAGGTACTGAGAACAAGTTTAAAATATAGTTTTGGGAGTGGATAGGTGCTGGTGTGCCTCCTGGTCTTCAAAACCAGTGTGTGGTGTTAAGAGCGCCTCTGGTGGGTTCGATTCCCACGCATTCCCGCCAATGCAAAAAAAGCGATTACTAAAAACGTAATCGCTTATTTTTTACTCTTATGCATGAACCCATAAATTATGTAGCTTATTCCAACTATCACAGAAATGACATACATTGTTACAGAATGTGTTTCATAATTTGATAAATAAAAATCAATTAGCGGAAATGAAATAAATAAAAATCCAGTGATAATTAAAAATATTTTTTGGGTTTTTCGATCACTAAGCATATCCATTCCTCCTTAGAATAGTATTCCTATTATGCTAATACCCTTTTTAATATATCACCTTTCATTTTTTTGCTATCTAAATCATGAAGTACTTCATGTCTTGAATTATATAAAATAACTTCAGTCGTACTACTGTTGATGGATTCTGAATATTTACCCAGTTCAATTACAGCTTTCCCCATTAATCCTACTGGATCTTCATTGCCCGATGTTAAAATAATTGGAACATTTATATTGGTTAGTTTATTTTCTTTTTCAAGCACTCTTTGCGACACTTCAATTAATAATTCTGCAAACCCTATGGATATTGGAAATGAACAAAGAGGATCATTCCCGTATTTTTGAATTTCTTCATCCATCGAAGAGACAAAATCATATCCTGTTTTATTACCAAAAGGCTTGTTAAAATCATTAAATACTAAGTTCAAAATCCATTGATGAGTTTTATGGTGAGATATAACTTTAGAAATTATACCGACTAACGCTTTAGTCAACCCAATTTTTTTAGAATCGATATAAGCACTTCCTGACAATATAACTTGATCAACTTCAATCTGATCAATCAATAGCCTGGTAAAATATGTTCCTAAACTATGTCCAAAATGAATAATTTTATTACAGGAAAATTCCTCTTTTAATATCTGATGAGATTCTAAAGTGGAATCTAGAATAACATCAATCATGCTTGGTTCCATGACTCCCAATGGTGTATTTTCCCCATGACCAAAATAATTGAACCCACTGACTGTTATGCCGTTTTTATTCAACGTCTCAATCAAGTCATCATATCTTCCAATATGATCACCCATTCCGTGTAGAATATGAAAACCTATTCCAATCGGATTATCAGGTTCAAAAATTTTTAAATTCAATCCACTTTTTAATTTGATTTCTCTCATATCAATTCTCCCTTATTGGTTGTTTTAATTCGGTTAAGTCAATCATAAAATTTTCATCAATTTTATTAACTTTCCACTGCTCGATTATTTCTCCTCTATTTCCATCTTCTCCCTCTATTTCAACGAATTTAACAGTAACAATATCATATTCAGTATAATTTTGCATAAAATAAATATTTCTTTGATATCCATCATGATAATAAATATAACTCTCCATCATCTCTTGAAAAACATTATATGGATATATTTGCTTTGAATATTCATTTAGTGATTCATACGCGAGGTCGAATCTCCTGTTAAATACCATTTCAATAAAAGAAATAACTATATCAGAACTATTAATATCTCTTTTATATATTACTCTTTCATCTCTTTTCAACGGTTCCATAATATTTATTTCATGAATTTTCTCTATTACTTTTTCTCCACCAATTAAAAATTGAACTTTCATAAAATGTTTCATATCTGTTAATGTATTAACTATTGACATTAAGTGAAGATAAAAATTATCATCATTAAAAAAATCATTATTTATAAATTTAGAATCGAAATTTATATAAATTACATCATCTATAACTTCAAATGAATCAAGTGTGACATTTTCCGGCAAAACATTTTCAAAGAATTTTGTTTTAGGACCTTTAATTAATTCTTCAAAAATCGAACGTTCGAATTCATCATTTTTAATATCAACCGTTCTAATTTCACTCATCAAATTATCATTATGAACAAAATAAAGTTTAGCTGTAACTTTCATATTTTCAAGCGATGGATTTATAACATAAACGTCATTATATTTTTCGTAAGTCCATGTAAAAAAAAGTATAATATTAATTAATAAAATACCAATCAATATTGAGAAGATTATTTTATACGCATATTTAAACATATATTACACTCCCATATTTTTCGGCAAAACAATGGTAAATTTTGTGCCGACATCAACTTTGGATTGTATATAAATTTGACCCTGATGCAGATTTATAATCTGTTGAGAAATAGATAAACCCAATCCTGTACCACCCGAATTTCTTGCTCTTGATTCATCAACTCTATAAAATCTATCGAATATATACTTGATATCATTTTCTGGAATGCCAATTCCTGTATCCTCTATTTCAATTGTTAAGCTATCTTTTGGAGAAGAGTAAATTTGCACGTAAATATCTCCATTTTCTGGAGTGAATTTTATCGCATTACCCAATATATTGATTATCGCCTGTTTAATTTTATCTTGATCTAAGCTTACTTGAATTCTATCTCTTTCGATCAAATGTATTTTTATATTTTTCTTTTCAGCTATTGGATTCAATCTTTTAATAACATTTCTCAATAAATAATTTACATATGTCAATTTTAGCTCTAGCTCTAATTCTTTCTTTTCCATATCAACCAAATAAAGCAACGAGTCGATTATTTTGTTTAATCTATCTACTTCAGAATCAATATCTTGTAAAAAATCTGTTACAACTTCTTTGGGTATATCTTTCTTGCTTGCCAATAAAGTCTCTGAAATTATCTTTATTGATGTCAGCGGTGTTCTAAGTTCATGAGAAACATTTGCTACAAATTTTGCACGTTGTTCATCAACTTGATACAATCTCGTGCTCATTAAATTAAATGCATTACCCAGATTGCTAATTTCATCGGTGCTGGTAATTCTTATTTTCTTACGAAAATCTCCCATTGTAATCGATCTGACAGCTTCCGTCATTCTTTCTATTGGTCTTGATAGAACATCTGAAATAATAAAACTTACTAAACCCGTTATCAACATACCGACGAGAGATATTAATATTACTTTTTTCATTGTAGAATTAATACTAACAAATATATCATCAGCATTCTTTGAAATAAATATAGATCCTAATACATTGGAATCTTTATTTGTAATAGGAACACTGACATACATAGTTTTACCTACATCTTTAATATTATAAAGATTGGCATTGCTGGCACCAGTTAATGCTATATCTATTTCTCTTAATTTATCAATAATAAATCCTTTTAGTACATCATGTGAATCAATAACAACTTCTTTTTCTTTATTTAAAATCAATATTCTAGAATCGAGTTTTAAACTCATTTCTTTGACATACTCAGAAACATAATTAAATACAGCCTCTTTTTCTAGGTTGTCATAATCTTTTGATATTTGATTAGATAAAATACTTCCCTGTGTTAGTAAATTTATCTTAATTTCATCAATATAATCGTTAAATAATGACTGATAAAAAATATTCAACATCATAAAGATTGAAATTAGTAGCAATAATAAATAGGTGGAAACAAGTTTCCACCTAATGCTAACAAATTTCCTACTAATCCCTAAAATAGTATCCAACTCCCCATTTGGTCAATATATATTCAGGGTGTGAAGAATCACTCTCGATTTTTTCTCTTAGTCTTCTAACATGAACATCAACGGTACGAACATCTCCAAAATATTCATAACCCCAAATAATCTCCAATAATTCTTCTCTTGAAAAAACTTTATTTTGATTTATTATTAGCAAAAGCAATAAGTCGAATTCTTTAGCAGTTAGATTAATTTCTTCTCCTTTGATCATCACCTTGCGACCCAAAGTATTAATTACAAAGTCACTAATCACAATTTCTGGAGTTTTATGAATTTCACCAATATTAACTCTTCGCAAAACAGCTTTTATCCTAGCCTTTAATTCAAGAATATTAAAGGGTTTCGTCAGATAATCATCCGCTCCAGCTTCAAGGCCATTTATTTTTGAATCGTCATCACCTTTTGCTGTCAGCATAATTATTGGAACATTTGATGTTTCTCTTATTTTCTTACAAACTTCAACGCCATCCATTTTAGGTAACATAACATCTAAAATTATAAGGTCATATTTATCAGAATAAAATTTATTGATAGCACCTTCTCCATCAATAGCGGTTTCTACTAGATATTCTTCTTGTTCTAAGCTAAATTTAAGTCCTTTTAACAGAATAGGTTCATCGTCAACAATAAGTAATTTTTCCATATTTACACACTCCTAATAAAGTATTCTATAGTCGTCAACTCTTTTAGTCACTTTTATATCATCAAAGTGTTCTAAAAGAGGAACTGAATATTTTCTAGAAATATCCATAAAATCTTTTAAATCTTTTACCCTAATTAATTTATTTTCCTTTATATATGATATTATATCTTTTTTAGCTAATAAATAAAAATCTTTTTCAAAAATCATTTCACTATTTATTTTAATCAACAATCCTTCATTTATTAAAATATTAATGATTTCATACTCTTTTTTAGAATACTGACTCTGCAATTGCTTAATTGTAGGTGGTTTAAGTCCGGATTCTTTAAATACCTTTAAGATTTCATCTTTTTTAATCATTTGTTCTTTTGATAATCTTATTTTAAAATTTGCTAATGCGATTGTT
Source organism: Eubacteriales bacterium (assembly GCA_030625575.1). Classification (GTDB taxonomy): domain Bacteria; phylum Bacillota; class Clostridia; order Peptostreptococcales; family Acidaminobacteraceae; genus DAOURC01. The sequence goes on from DAOUQP010000004.1 coordinate 22,937, forward strand.
CCATTATTGCTTTTTACAATGCCGTTTACAACAAAATAATTCAACATAGCATCAAATTGATTCTTTTTTATATCACTTAAAAATTTACTTCTTATTTCTTCTTGATTCACACCGTTTTTTAAAGGATTTTTATCATGATATTCATTTAAAAATATTACAATTTCCTCACTAAGCTCATTGATTTTCTCCACATGACAATAATTGTTTTCAACAAGCTGAAGAATTGTATTTTCTGACACCAATTTTTCTAATCCCTCATTTATTATTACTTCACTCTCACCAATCTGTTTCATTATATCCACTAAAGATACAAATAATTTCTTTTCCTTTTCAATCATCGATATAATCAACTCATCAATCGAGCCTTTCTCTATTAAAATCATGGATTCGATAACACTGGAATTATACCTTTTATGTTTTACAGCCTTTGAATCTAAAATGGTTCCTCCGCCAATGGTTTCCATTGGTGAATAAAATCTAAGTACAAAACGATCCCCATATTTACAAGCAGTAGGTTTCTCTAGACGAAACTGCGCAAAAGCTTCTTCACCCGGAGTTATCTTTTCTCTATCCAATAGTATCAATCTTGCTATTACTTCTTGTGTGCCATGATAAAACCTTACTCTAGAGCCATGACGAAGCTCACGTTTAGAATGCTCAAGCAGTTTAATAGTTACATCAATAATATGAGTTGTCGTCAAACTATTAGGTTTAGCGAGAACATCTCCTCTTTGAATGTCTTCTTTTTTAATATTTGAAAGGTTGATGGCGGTTCTTTGCCCGGCCAAAGCTTTATCAGTATTTATTCCATGTACCTGAATACTTCTTGCTTTCGTTTTAATATTCTCGGGATAGATTTCGATTTCATCGTCTACAAATACTGTCCCTTCCAACAAAGTTCCTGTTACCACCGTCCCATGCCCTTTCATGGTAAAAACACGATCGACATTCAATCTGAATGGAGCTTGGTCATTATGTTCTTTAATAGAAAAGGTTTCTTTATCAATGGTATCTGCCAACAAATCCAGATTCATACCTGTAATAGCAGACACTGGAATAATCGGGCTATCTTCAAATGCAGTCCCTTCGATAAACTCTGTTACTTCATCTGTTACAAGTTCCAGCATCTCATCATCAACCATATCTGCCTTGGTTAATGCAATGATTCCCTTTTCAACACCCAAAACATTCAATATGTCAAAATGCTCAACAGTCTGAGGCATAATACCCTCATCCGCTGCAACGATAAAAAGCACCAAATCTATTCCACTTACTCCAGCAAGCATATTTTTTATAAACTTTTCATGCCCCGGAACATCAACTATTCCAGCTCTTCTTCCACTCGGAAGGTCAAAATAAGCGAAGCCTAGTTCAATAGTGATTCCTCGTTTTTTTTCTTCCTTTAGTCGGTCCGTTTCTATACCTGTTAAAGCTTTTATTAAAGTTGTTTTACCGTGATCGATATGACCAGCAGTTCCAATTATTATATTTGCCATAATTTCACTCCAATATATTATTAATCGATGATACAATATACTCAAAATCATTTTCTTGTAAAGTTCTAACATCCAGTAGTATTCTGTTTTCACTGATTCTTGCGATAATCGGCACTTCTAAATTTCTAAGTTTTGAAGAAATTTGACTTGCAGAAAATTTTGTTGAATTTATTTCAATTAATGCTGAAGGAATCACATCAAGCGGAAAAGTGCCGCCGCCGACTTGAGATTCTCCATCTATAATCCTAATATCTTTATTATCAAAATACTTCAATAATTTATTCGCTCTCTCATTGACACTGTCATAAGTTTCAGCAATCATTCTTAAAGTCGGTATTTCTTCAATAGCTTTTTTTTCATCAAAATAATATCTTAAAGTCGATTCCAATGCAGAAATAGTCATCTTTCCAACCCTTAAAGCACGAGTAAGCTGATTCTTCTTAATTGCATCTATGTATTTCTTCTTTCCTACAATAATTCCAGCTTGAGGTCCACCTAGAAGTTTATCCCCACTGAAAGTTATAATATCTATGCCTTTTCCCACCTGCTCCAATACGGTCGGCTCCACTGAAAGACCGTATTTTGTTAAATCAATAAGAGTACCGCTTCCCAAATCTAAAACAACTGGAATATTTTTTTCTTTTCCAAGTGCAACTAGATCTTCCACTGGAACTTCTTTTGTAAATCCAAGAATTTTATAATTACTCGTATGAACTTTTAAGATTGCACCTGTATTATCATTTATGTTGTTTTCGAAGTCTTTTAAATGAGTTTTATTTGTAGTCCCCACCTCTATTAAAGTTCCTCCACTGATTTTCATTACTTCAGGAACTCTAAAAGATCCCCCGATTTCAACTAATTCTCCTCTTGAAACAATGGCCTCTTTATCCTTTGCGACCGTGTTCAACACAAGCATGACAGCTGCAGCGTTATTATTAACTACCAATGCTCCTTCAGCCCCTGTCAAATCCATTAAAACTTTTTCAATATGAGTATATCTAAGTCCTCTTTTTCCTGATTCTATGTCAAATTCCAGATTTGAATATCCATTATTTATACTTGATGTATGCTGACTGGTTTCATAATTTATGATGGACCTACCTAAATTTGTATGTATAATCACACCAGTGCCATTTATCACTCTTTTTAAACTAAAAGACAAATAATTCGCTACCTTATTATTTATAGTATCAATAATTATTTTCTCATCAACCGCTTCAGTCAATAATTCACTCAATATATTCTTTCTGATTTCATCTAATGTTTCATTTATCATCTTCAGAACAATTTTACGAGGATAATCATCTATCATTTTTTGAATTTCATCATGATTTATTAAATAATCTACCTTCGGCAATTGTCTAAGCAGTGTTTTTTTCATTTATATCCCTCACTTCTCTTAAAACATTATAGCACAAAATCAAATAGCCAACTCCTTTATTCAAGGTGCTGGCTATTTTTCTCTTGCGTTTTATTCCAATACAGTTCTTAAAGTATTAATTATTGTAGCAAATTCTATATCTTTAGCATAAGGATACTTTTCTTTATATGAATTCCATATTTTCATAACATCTTCACTCTCTGAAATATCTTTCAAATACCCTTTTCTATTTTCAATATATATCGTAGTACCCCTTTCTTCTGCCTTTTTCCATACGGCTTCTTTAATATCTGCCATATTTAAATTATCTTTTCTTAAAGCCAAAAGTATATACACATCGTAAAAATCTCTTGCTCTTGTATTTGAAATATTTCTAGCTAAAATAGACTCTATCTTTTCTGCAAGAATAGTATTGAAATTATAGGCTTTAACCCAAATGTTTCGATCCTCAAACATCAGTTTATAAGAATAATCTACTTCACTGGGTATAATTACATCCCCTGTTGTTATATCAATTTTTACGTTAACTTTTATTGTAAAAAATTTAGCCTCAATTGAAGCTCTAAAATCATCATACTCTGTAGCATCGTGGATATTTTTTATGTTCTTTAATTCGAATTCTACATTATCATCAATATCCATTGATAAGATTTCATTAAGAATCTCTTCAATACTATCTCTGTTGATAGTAATTCCTTTTATTGTTGTATCAATATCTACCGTACTTCTCATATCTATTCCTATCATAGCCGCAATCAAAAATCCACCCTTAAGTATAAAATTATCTTTGTACTTAGATACAGAAATTCTTTCTAATAATCTTTCCATCATAAAGTTTTGTAGAACAGTATTAGCTACTAAATTATTCTTTTTTGCCATGTTATTAATCCAGTCTTTTAGTTGTCTTGGACTACTTATTTTCATGACAACACCTCCATATACTGCCGCATCAATTTCCTGACATTGAAAATTTCTGCATATTCTAACAATTTCGCAAAGTCTGCTCCAGGTTCCTTCATATATTGTTTTACTGCCGCGATTACCAGATCGGTATCAAGCTGATCTTTTTTTTTGATACAATCACATAACGTTCGTTCTTTATTGTATACTACAATTTTATTTCCATGTGGAGATAGCAAAGTCATTTCACCAATTTCATGGAGATCTTTATGAATATAAAAAAATTTGTATTTATCTTTTTCTTTTAAGAGTCTCGTATTATATCCAGTAGGAATAGTTAAAGTTAATTGAAATGGTGTCCTATCAGTTAAATCATGTAAAAACAATGCAGTTTCATGAGAAAAAATACCCTTCTTACACCTATACTGTGTTACTAGATACTCGTCTTTAATATAATTTGCATCAATATAGATTCCATGTTCTATTCTTTCAATTTCTCCTGATTTGTTCAATCTTTGCAATGTTTTATTGTCAATTCCTGCTTCAGTCGCTTGTCTTGACTCTAAAACTCCATTATTATTTTTCATCAATTCAAAAACTAATTCTTTGTCTTTCATAAAACCATCCCCCCAACGTCTTTATTGTACGTATACATATTATCATATACGCACCAAAAAGACAACCGGGTATTTATAGATGCCTTGAATTACCATACGAAGCCGAAAAGCCACTTGCTTTAGCTGTGAGGAGAATGTCAATCATCATATCTCTCCATTATCAATCATCCTTTTCAATTGAAATAAATGCACATTTCATTATAACCCATTAATCATTCAAAATATACATAGATAATCATATATGACTTTAATAAACATTTTACCTAACAATTGTTATTTTTAAAAAAAAACAAAAAAACCGCAGATATCTGCGGTTTTACTTGATGTATATATATTTTTCTTTTTTTTCAATCACTTCGCCTATAATGGCCACTTCTAAATCATAGTCTTTTTTTAATTCATCGATATAAATCGATGCTTGATCCTTAGGCAAACTTACCAATAGTCCTCCCGATGTTTGAGGATCGAATACTATTTTTTCATATACCGAATCAATATTTTCATCGAAGTCGACAAACTGAGAATAGTACTTGATGTTTTTAAATGTACCTCCCGGTACAATTTTTTTCCTTGCTTTTTCAATGACTGTACTCATTAACGGTAATTTTGTATGATCAATCACTATGGTAACTCCAGAATTTGAAGCCACTTCGTAAGCATGCCCTCCTACTCCAAACCCAGTTATATCTGTAACAGCATGAGCATCGACTTTATCAAGGGCTTTTGCTGCATTTTTATTGAGCATCGACATAACTTTTACGACTTCATCAATCTCTTCTTTGCCTATAAGTTCTCCTTTTACTGCGGTATTCAATATACCACTGCCAAGAGGTTTTGTAAGTACCAGTACATCTCCAACCCTAGCATCAGCATTTGTTTTAACATTGTCGGGGTGTATGATTCCAGTTACAGACAAGCCGTATTTCGGTTCTCCATCTTCTACAGAATGTCCACCGACAAGTAAGGCTCCAGCCTCCATGACCTTGTCTGCTCCACCCTTTAATATTTCAGCTAAAATATTAGGATCTAAATGCTTAGGAAATCCTACAATATTAAGTGCTACTATCGGCTCTCCACCCATTGCATAAATATCACTCAATGCATTGGCTGCAGCAATTTGTCCAAATGTATATGGATCATCGGCAACAGGAGTGAAAAAGTCAAGAGTTTGAATAATCGCCTGTTCATCATTCAATTTATATACTGCCGCATCATCAGATACATCCAGTCCAACTAATAAACGATCACTATGAAATTTTGGTAACTGACTCAAAACTTGAGCCAAGGTCTCAGGACCTATCTTGGCCGCTCAGCCAGATGCTTCTGTCATTTCAGTAAGTCGTTTTTCTTTTTTTGTATTCAACTGTGCAAAGTTGTTCAACTCCAACATGTCATCACCTCAAGTAAGATAATAACATATCAAATCATTTTTTATCATTATATTTATTGATGCATTTCTTGTCATCTATTAATTTTCTAAATAGTTTCTAATAATCAATACCTTTTGCTCGCCGATTCCCTCGATCTCGATCAAATTATCAACGGTTAAATATCCTACCTTGTTGCGATAATCTACAATTTTTTTAGCTGTCACTTCTCCTATGCTGTTGATCAACATAAAATCTTCAATAGTCATTGAATTCAAGTCCTTCACTTTTTCGCTTGGATTTTCTGAGATTTTAGGTATGACAACCTTATCACCGTCTTTGATAATCATAGCTAGATTGATATTTGTAATATTTGCTTCACTCGACAATCCTCCTGATATTTCAATCAAGTCTTCTAATCTAGAATTTTCATCGAGTTCATAAACTCCTGGATTTAAAACTTCACCGGTAATATATGCCTTGATTATCCTCGGTAATTTTATTTCTGTTTCTAAGACAATTTCCCCGTCGAATTTCAAATAATCAAATATAAAATAAGAAAAAAGAGAAATGCAGATTGCAATAAAAATAATTATGTTTTTTTTCATAAATTTGTCACCTCACTATATTTTTCTACACGTTCCTTTTAATTCCTTTTTTTTCTTGCAATTATTTTGTATCTTCATATAAGGATTAGTAAAATGTGATATAATGGAGCATGAAAAAAAATACATCTCGGAGGAATCCAATGAAAAAAACATACTTTTTAATTGTACTAGGTTTATTACTCATCCTCAATTATTCTATGATTTCTTTTGCTGAAGAAACACCGAATATTGTTGGAAATAGCGGCATCCTAATCGACTATTCAACAGGCCAAATTCTTTACGAAAAGAATTCCAATGGGAAATTTTATCCTTCTAGCACAACTAAAATTCTTACCGCACTAATTATTTTAGAGAATCACCACCTAGATGAAGTTGTGATAATCGATTCAGATAGTCCGTTTGTTGAAGGCAGCAAAATATTTATCTTTGAGAACGAGGAATTGACTGTTGAACAATTGCTTAAATCAATGTTGGTTGCTTCTGCAAATGATTGTGCCGAAGCTTTAGCTGTGTACCACTCAGGCAGTATTGAAGCGTTTTCTAAAGAGATGAATGAAAAAGCAAAAGAAATCGGTGCTTTCAATTCGAATTTTATGAATCCTCATGGTCTCCACGATGAAAATCATTACACAACCGCATATGATTTATCTCTCATCGCAAGAGAGGCTTATAAAAATCCAATTTTTCAAGAAATTGTTAAAATGTCGACTTATTCTATAGAACCTACTGAATATCAAGAAGAAACTAGATATATGAAGACAACGAATAAATTCTTAAACAGCACTGATTTGATATATTATAAGGGAAAATACGTTACTGCTAAATACAATATTGTAGATGGTATGAAAACGGGATATACAACTGTATCGAAGAACAATTTGGTTTCGACTGCACAAAAAAACGGCATTCGGTTGATAAGTGTGGTTCTAAAATCAGATCCCAATAATATTTATTCTGATTCACGGGCTCTCTTGGATTACGGGTTTGATAATTACAAATATCACAGTTTTACTTTTTCGGGGAATAAAATCACTTCAGTACCTATTGAAAACGGAACAAAAAATTCCGCAGATTTATTTTCTGATGAAACTATAACCGGCTTGATTCCAAAAGATTTCAACATTGAAAATATCAATGAAGTTATCAACACCAATCCCATAACACTTCCTATTTCAGAAGATCAAGTGTTAGGTTCTATCGAGTACCACGTAGGAGACCAATTGATCGGTAAATCAGATTTAATAACCGATGCAGATGTTATCGAAAAAACATTTCTGATAACTCTACAAAATTACTTGATAAAAAAGAATGGTCTTGGAGAGATTGAATATAACTATTATATAAATATAGCCATAAATATTTTAATATCTTTTATTTTATGGCGTACACTCATTACAATTTCAAGAATTAGAAGCAAGAAAAAGAGATTGAAAAAGTACTTATAAAGGAGCGTATATATGGCGAATTTAAGTTTTACCGAGGTTTTGGGACCTGTTATGATTGGCCCTTCAAGTTCTCATACAGCAGGTGCTGCAAAGCTTGGGTTGATCGCAAGTATGATTAACAATAATAATTTTGATAAGATAGATATAATTCTCCATGGTTCTTTTGCACAAACATATAGAGGTCATGGAACAGATAAGGCTATTATCGGAGGAATTCTAGGAATGAAACCCGATGACATCAATATCAGAAATTCAATATCCATAGCTGCAGAAAAAAAATTACTTGTTAATATTACTGAGGATGATCTAGGTTATTATCATCCTAATACTGCTAAATTGATTTTTTACAATGCAGATGGATCTACACACACTATTATCGGCTCTTCAACAGGTGGCGGCAGTATTCAAATTGTTGAAATAGATTCCTTTAAAATTTCTTTTACAGGTGAATATCCAACCCTGATTATCAACCATATAGACAGAAAAGGAATCATAAGTGAAATTACTACTGTTCTAGCTGATAATAATATCAATGTAGCCACTATGAATGTAAGTAGACTACAAAAAAATAAAGAAGCTTCTATTATCATAGAATCGGATTCGATAATTCCTCAAAATGTCAGCGAAAGACTAAAAACAATCGATGATGTAAAATCAGTCAGAGTAATCAATATAGGAGCTGAAATATGATGTTTAATACAGGAAAAGAACTGCTTGAGTTAACAAATAAATATGATTGCAGCATCTCAGATATTCTTATAAAAAAGGAAATGGAAATTTTCGAATCAACTGAAGAAGAAATTCTAGAAAAAACCAAGAAGATTTATGATGTTATGAAAAACTCTGCTAGCGAATCCATACTGCATCCTGAAAAATATAAAGGCCATATAATCGGTGGCGATGCAATAAAAATGAAAAAATACGCTGATAACAACGATACATATTGTGGGGAAACAATCAACCTCGCAATGGCAAGAGCTTTTTCAACATCAGAAGTCAATGCATCAATGGGACTCATTTGTGCTGCTCCTACAGCTGGTGCAAGTGGTATCATTCCAGCTGCAATCATTACAGGCAGCGAAAAAATAAACGCTGATGAAATTTCAACGTTGAAAGCTTTGCTCACTTCTGCCGCTATTGGCGAACTTATTACTAAAAATGCTACTGTTTCAGGTGCCGAAGGTGGATGTCAAGCAGAAACAGGCACTGCTGCTGCAATGGCGGCGGCTGCTTTAGTCGAGTTAAAAGGTGGATCTCCAAAAGCATCTCTACACGCTTCCAGTATCGCTTTAAAAAATGTCATGGGGTTGGTTTGTGATCCTATTGCAGGACTAGTTGAATCACCGTGTGCAAAGAGAAATGCTTCGGGGGTTACTAATGCTATGATATCGGCAGATATGGCTTTAGCTGGCGTTGAAAGCATCGTTCCCTTTGATGAAATGGTGGAAACAATGCTTAAGGTTGGAAGATCTCTACCTAACACATTAAAAGAAACTGCGCTAGGTGGAATTGCAATAACAAAAACAGCAAAAGCTTTAGAAAAAAAGATATTTAATAAATAAAATTAAATAAATTTAGTTTGACAAATCACTGTTTTGAGTCTAATATAATAATGGAAATGATAATCATTATTATTTAGGAGGCTTATTATGAAAAAAATCATAGTTTTATTAGTTATATTATCAACACTTGTATTATTATTCACTGGATGTAGTAACCAACCCGAGGAAAACGTTACTAAAACTTTGACAATCTCGACTTCTTTCGCTGCCAACAGTATCCCTTTCTTCTACATGCTAGAAGAAAAAACACTTGGTGATGATATAGATTTTCAAGTTAATATTCACAAAACAAGAGATGAAGCGACTGCAAAAATTTTAAAGAGCGAAATCGACATGGCTATGTTATCCGCTCAAGAAGCTGCAAATATGTATAATAAAGAACTCGATGTAAAACTTTTAAATGCGACATATGGTGCTACTTTTTTTCTTCTTTCGAGAAATGACGCTATAAATGATTACACTGATTTAATTGGAAAAGAAATATGGACTTCTGTAAAAGGTGGACCTGTTTCATTTACTCTAAACCAACTTCTTTTAAATTCAACTATTGATCCGAATGCTGATGTTTCTTACAAATTCATCAATCTTAAAGAATTGACACAATTGGTTATCAATGATTTAAAGGACATTGAAGTTTTTTCAACAAGAGAACCTTTTGTAAGTAAAATTTTAGCTTCTAGTCCTGATATCAAAATTGTTTACAATCTAGATCATGAATGGGAAAGAGTTTTCGGTAACAGAATTCCTTTATCAGGAGTTATCGCCAGAAATGATTATTTAGAGGATAATCAAGATATGTATGTACTATTCAACTCAAAATATGATGAAGCTATAAAATGGATCAATGATAACCCGGAAGAAGCTGCACAATTAGGTGCAAAATATCTTGAAGGACTAAATTCCAAAATTCTTGAAAAATCCATCATAAACATGAATCTCGAAATGGTCGAAGAAAAAAATATAAAAAACGAGCTTAATGCATATTTTTCACAATGGCTCGAATTCAATCCTGAAATGGTAGGTAAAAAATTACCCGATTCCGATTTTTATTCAATTATAGGGGAAGATTAAATTGCTCAAACAGCTCAATAAAAAAACTTTATTTCTATCAAGCATTACATTTTTAATAATATGGCAAATAGCTTCATGGATTTATCCTCCTGTCATTGTTCCCAGTCCATACTTGGTAATAAAGAACATGGTGATGTATTTAGGAAATCCAGAATTTTATGCCGACTTATCCATCACCCTCATGAGAGGGTTGATAGGCTATGTCATTTCAGTTGTATTAGGTATATTAATTGCTTTTTCAATTAACCATACTTCATTGCTGAAGAACATTTTATATCCATATTTGTTGACTTTGCAAATCATTCCAAGAATTTCATGGATTTTGATAGCGATGATTTGGTTTCCACTGAATTCTCAAATTGTTATATTTATTATATCTATTACAATAATGCCGACAATTGCAATCAATACCTTGGAAGGTTTAGAAAATATCGACCCTTCTCTTTTGGAAATGGCTAAAGTCTACAAAATTAAAGGACCTCAGATAATTAGAAATATCTATTTACCTTCAATTGCACCGTATATTTTTTCAGGTATGAAGATAGCGCTCGGCATCACATGGAAGACTGTTGTCATGGCAGAATTGCTGACTGTTCAAACAGGTATTGGAGCAAGGATGTCTTATGCGAAAACTTCTTTCTCAACCGATCATATCTTAGCATTAACAGTTTATATAATTATAATCGGCCTTTTTTTCCAAGGTGTTTTATCTAAAGTTAAAGCGCATTTTGAAAGGTGGAAAATTTAATGAAAAATGATATTGAAATGCTTCATATCGATAAATCATATAATGGCTTCAATATTTTAGAGGACTTTAACTTAAAAATTCCAAGAAATAAAATCACTTGCATTGTAGGACCATCTGGTTGTGGAAAATCTACTATATTGAATATTCTTTCTGGGTTAACACATCAAGACAAAGGGGAAATAACTTATATTGAAGAGAGTCTAATCAGTTATGCTTTTCAAGAGCCAAGATTGCTTCCTTGGAGAAATGCAAAAGATAATTTAAGATTGGTTCTTAAAAACAAAATGAATGAAGCTTTAATAGATAGTCATGTAGATTATTGGCTGGATTCTGTTGAGCTCTCTGATTATAAAGATTACTTTCCTAACCAGCTCAGTGGTGGTATGATGCAACGTTTAGCTTTAGCAAGAGCATTTGCTTTCCCAAGCAATCTTCTTTTAATGGACGAACCTTTTAAAGGGCTAGATGCTCCATTGCGTCATAAGATGATTGCATTGACGAGAAAACTATGGCAACAAGAAAACAAAACTATAGTTTTTGTTACTCACGATATACAGGAAGCACTTCTACTAGGACATCGAGTCATTGCACTAGGTGGAAAACCAACTACTACTCTTGACGAGCTTGAAATAGACATTCCTGTCGAAGATCGAAAAATCGGTTGTGTCAAACTCGCCAGGCAACAAGGATATCTTTATGATTTAATTGAACACGGTAGCCTAGGCGTAAAAAACTGTCCGCGTATTCAACAAATAAAGAATAGATTTTACGATCAAAAATCTTTCGAAACACTTCCTTGCGATGATGAAAAACATCCTCGTAAGCTTTAAAAGTATTATCAACACTAAAAAATATTATAATTGAAATACAGAAAAAACCCCAAACATATAACTGCTTGGGGTTTTCACATCATTCTACCGCTTCTGTGAATAAAAACACTATACGGGTATTTTGTAATATTCAACTAAAGTTCTCTTCAAAAATTCTCCCTCCATATAAATTCAAATATCTATATATCATCGAATTCATTCATGACTCTTGTTAATTAACAATTTAAAATTCATCAGGTACAGTAGTAGATACTGGATAGAATCTCAATTGAACTATCTTTAGACCTTTATTGTCATACTGCCAAAAATAATCTTGCATTTCATCAGCAAACAAATTATACCTTTCAGCAGTTCCATCACCATCTAAATCAACGTATACATACAATAACTCTTTTGTTGCGTTAATAGTTTTTGGTTTGCCTGGATTTCGAGAAATAGGTAAAGAAATAACGCTCAATTCCATAACCCATTCTTCCAATGTTTCATCCCAATAATATGCTCCGGAAGTCATTTCTGCACTTCTACCAGGTTTTCCTAGAGCTCTTACAAATACTGAATACTCAGATGTTCCAGTATTGTCTGGATCCGGATTCGGTAATTGAAAAGCAGCACCGTCTTTATCGGTTCCATTCTTATCTAAAACAGCAAAGTCACCCTCAGAAAGCATTATTTTAGTCTTTCCTTCAAGTGGTACGAAAATTACATGTCCAGCTGCATTATCAGGCATATTTTCCTTCTCATTTACACCAATGATATTTAAATTAAAGTGTGCTCCTGATGGCATACTATTTCCTACACCTGCAATTACTGGTTGTGCAGCCAAAATTAAAATAAGTAAAAACATAAAAATACGCACTCTTTTTTTCATAATACACTCCTTCTTATATTACAAAACACCCTTATAACCGTAATTAAAACATACCCATATTATGTTACCCAAAACAAGAATATGTAAATTTGTTATTACAAAATAAAAAAGGAGAAGATATTAATTAAAAGAAATACTTAAATATGATAGATATTATTAATTCAAGCTTCATTTTTTGTCAATATCTATAATTTTAATTTTGATTATTCAAATATCTATAAATATTTTCAATAATTTATTTCATAAAAAAAACCTAGCAATCAGTCCCTCTATCAAGAGAATCCAATCACTAGGTTTCAGTTCAATAATTCATTATTCTTTATATGCTACCATTTGAATTTCTACATTGACTCCTAATGGTAATGCTGCTACTTCGAAAGCAGCTCTTGCAGGTTTGTGCTCACTGAAAAATTCAGCATAAATTTCATTCATTGCAGCGAAGTCTGAAATCTTGTCTAGAAAAACAGTTGTTTTAACGACATCTGTAAAATCATATCCTTCAGATTTCAATATTTCCTTTGCATTTAATAATGATTGTCTCGTCTCGGCTTGAATTCCACCTTCAACAACTTTTCCTACTTTAGGATCTATCGGTAATTGACCTGAAACATAAATAAAATTACCCGCTTTGATAGCTTGAGAATAAGGTCCTACAGCTTTTGGTGCATCATCAGTATGTACAACTTTTAATGACATAATATCACTCCTATCTTATTTCATCTAAATAATTATAAATTGTATATCTTGAAACACAAAGAACATCTGCAACATAGTCAATTGCTCCCTTGATCAGAAATGTCCCTTGAGTATCGAGCTTTTTAACAACTGCCACTTTTTCATCTTTTGTCATGTAGATAATCGGCTTTTCATATTCTTTGACTGCTTGATTTACAAGTTGGCTTAAAACACCGCTTACTTTATTATCGTCGTCTGTCGCTTTTTTGGCAATAACAAGATCGCTTTCAATTTTTATGATATCGTTGAATGCTTTTTTTGCCGCCATCAAATCTGTAATATCGAAATTGATGCAAAAACAACCAATTACTTCACTGTTATCATCTCTGATAAAAGTAGTTGATGATTTTATAACCCGACCATCTTTACTCTTTCCAGTATAATTCACAATGTCTTTATCGACATTTCCTTCGACAACTTTATTAAAAGATATCTCGGTCATAGCAGAGTCATTGTCTCTTCCAGTTACATGACCATTTTCAATGGTTACAATAGAATGTTCTAAATCTGAAAAATCATGAAGTACAACTTCACAGTTATTACCAAAAGTCTGTGCTAAAACACTGACTAAAGGAATAAACTTTTTAATAATTGGATTAATATTTTTAGGCATTTTTCCACTCCTATAATTATTTCACCACGATATTAACTAAACGATTCGGAATGACAACAATCTTGACAATTTGTTTTCCTTCGAGCAGTTCATCTAGGCGTTCATGCTCTCTTGCAATTTTTTCTATTTCCTCTTTTGAAGCTTTTCTATCAACAGAAATTTTATATCTTACTTTTCCATTGATCTGAACTGCCAGTTCAACAATATCCTCTTTAGTCTTTTCTTCATCATAAACAGGCCATTGTTGAGAACTTATATCACCATTATACCCTTTTTGCTCCCATAATTCTTCAGTAACATGCGGGGCAACCGGATTTAATAAAACAAGTAAAACTTTGAAATTCTCATCAGTAATCGTATCTGCTTTATAATATTCGTTGACCAAAGTCATCATTTGGGCAATAGCAGTATTTGCTTTTAGATTTTCATAATCATGAGTCACTTTTTTAATAGATTGATGAACTAGAACCTCTGTATCTTTATTATACTCATCACCGTTAACCACTTTTTTAGATAAATTCCAAACTCTATCTAAAAATCTCTTTGCACCTTTCACTCCATTCTCAATCCATGATACCGATTTTTCAAAATCACCGATAAACATCTCGTAAAGGCGTAAAGTATCGGCACCATAATTATCGACAATTTCATCCGGATTAACTACATTGCCTCTTGATTTAGACATTTTCTCGCCGTTTTCACCAAGTATCATACCATGTGATGTTCTTTTGCTATAAGGCTCTGAAGTAGGAACAACACCGATGTCGAATAAAAACTTATGCCAGAATCTAGAATATAGTAAATGAAGAGTTGTATGTTCCATTCCTCCATTATACCAATCTATTGGTGTCCAATATTCAAGGTTTTCTTTGCTTGCTATTTCTTCATTATTATGTGGATCTGTATATCTCAAGAAATACCAACTAGATCCCGCCCATTGCGGCATGGTGTCAGTTTCTCTTCTAGCAGGTCCTCCACACTTTGGACAGGTCGTATTTACCCACTCGTCTATTTTTGCAAGTGGACTTGATCCGTCTTCTGTAGGTTCATAACTTTCCACTTCTGGAAGAATCAACGGCAATTCTTTTTCATCCAATGCAACCATTCCACATTTTTCACAATGAACGATTGGAATTGGTTCTCCCCAGTATCTTTGTCTTGAGAATACCCAGTCTCTAAGTTTATAATTCGTCTTTCTATTACCCAAATCATTGTCTTCAAGAAAATGATACATTTTTTCTTTAGCTTCTTTGACATTCATTCCGTTAATCAACTCTGAATTGACTAAGACTCCATCTCCAGAATATGCTTCTTTAGATATGTCTCCCCCAGAAATAACTTCAACGATTTCTAAATCAAACTCTTTGGCAAAATCATAGTCTCTTTGGTCATGCCCAGGCACGGCCATAATAGCGCCTGTTCCATAAGTCATCATTACATAGTCAGAAACATAAACAGGAATTTCTTTTTTTGATATAGGATTAAAAGCCATTAAACCTTCAATCTTGATTCCAGTTTTATCTTTATTTAACTCTGTTCTCTCAAAATCAGATTTTTTCTTCGCTTCAACTTGGTAATCATGAATTTTTTCGATGTTTTCAATCTTATCATGAAGCGTTTCAAGCATAGGATGTTCTGGTGAAATTACCATATATGTAGCACCATAAATTGTATCTGGGCGAGTTGTATATACTAATAATTTTTCATCTGTATCTACAATGGAAAACTTGATTTCTGCACCATATGATTTTCCAATCCAATTTTTTTGCTGGATTTTTACTCTTTCGATATAATCGACTGTATCCAAGTCGTCAATCAATCTCTCGGCATATTCAGTGATTTTAAGCATCCACTGCTCTTTTTCTTTTCTGATAACTTGACTTCCACATCTCTCGCAAACGCCGTTCACTACTTCTTCATTAGCCAAACCCACCTTGCAAGATGTACAGAAATTTATGCTCATATTCGACTTATATGCAAGATCGTTTTCAAACAATTTCAAGAAAATCCACTGAGACCACTTATAATAATCAGGGTCGGTCGTGTTGACTTCTCTAGACCAATCAAAAGAAAGACCTAAAGATTTAAGTTGTCTTCTGAAATTATTGATATTCTGCTCTGTTATTATCTTTGGATGAACTTTATTCTTGATTGCGTAATTCTCGGCAGGTAAACCAAAAGCATCCCAACCGATTGGATATAAAACATTATATCCTTCCATTCTCCTTTTTCTAGCAACTACATCCAATGCAGTGTAGCTACGAGGATGGCCTACATGAAGACCTTGACCAGATGGATATGGAAACTCGATAAGTGGGTAAAATTTTGGTAAAGAATGATCATCTTTCGCATAAAAAGTACCTTCATTTTCCCATTTTTCTTGCCATTTTTTTTCAACTATTTTATGATTGTATTTCATTAAAACACCTCTTTCCAAAAAATAAAAAAAAGCACCTCTTTAAATATAGGGACGAAGCTTCACTCCGCGGTACCACCCTACTTGACCCACAGGTCCACTTAAAAGTCCGATAACGGCGACCAACCAATTTTCAATCAGGTGAGTTCAAGCAGCTATTTAACCAATTTCCACCAACCATTGGCTCTCTATATTAAATCGCAAACTCTAATACTCCTACTTAACTATACTATTAGATTCATTTAATCAAAATATAGCCTACCTGTCAATATCTAATTCTATTTTTTTGGCATCGTGCCAAATTCTTTCTAAAGAATAATGATTTCTCATATCAGGTGTAAAAATATGAACGACGATATCATATAAATCTATTAAAATCCACTCTCCACCTTGTTTTCCTTCTGTTGATTTAACATGTATATCATATTTATATGCCTCATCTGCAATATCGTCTGCCAATGATTTTGCATGTCTTGAGTTTCTTGCTGAAGCAATTATAAAAAAATCTGTAAGAGTGCTTCTCTCTCTTAAATCCAATAAAGTAATATCTTCAGCTTTTTTTGAATCCAAGTATTTACATAATGCAATCGCGCTTTTCTTCATAAATTATTTCCTCCTAAGTTAAATTAACAAGTATTCCTGTATACATAACATATAAAAACATCAATACAACTCCCTGACTTTTATACATTCTTCCTTTTATTACCCCGGGTAAAACCAGAACTAACATAAATAAAAGAGAAAATGGAATGTCGAAGTATAATGTCTGTGGTATGTTTTTCGCTACAATATTAAAAATATTTACATCAGTCATCGTCATTACTAAAGTATCTTTTACAATTAAGCCGCTAGTACCTATAATCATTGCAATATTAAGGATGTTCGCCCCTAATATATTGCCGATTCCAAGATCGCTGTCATCCTTTAAAATCGCAGTAATTCCAGTAACAAGTTCAGGTAACGATGTTCCGAAAGCTATCAATGTCAATCCAATTATGGATTCCGGTACGTTTAATATTTTAGCGAGTTCAATACCGTGTGTTACTAGTAAATTTGATCCTAAAATTATAAATGCAGAGCCTAATAAAAATTTAAAAATATTTTCAAGTATATCTTTTCTCGATGGTTCAATAATCTTTTTATTATCGCTGGCTACGTTTTTATAAAGTTTTATATTGATGTAAAAAAATAATGCAATGGTACTTAACAATACAGCTGATTCAACTTTATTCAATTCGTTGTTGAACGCCAAAACTGCTGTTAATAGAGTTATTCCAATCATCAAGAAACCTTTTTTCCCAAAAGCTTTCTTATTGACCTCTCTTGGTTTAAAAAATAAAATAATTCCCGCAATTAAACCAATATTACAAATAGTCGATCCAATTGCATTTCCTATGGCAATATCAGTGCTTCCTTTTAAAGTTGCACTTGTAGAAACCAACAACTCCGGTAAAGTAGTGGCAAAACTCACAATAGTCGCTCCAATTATAATTGAAGGAATGCCAGTAACTTTGGCAGTCCAGATCGAAGAATCCACAAACCAGTCTCCACCTTTAATAATGAAAACCAATCCTACAACAAATAAAAAAATCGTCATATAAACTGACATGTACTACACCTCTTTTTGTATAAATATCATTGCTTGCATACTTAATGGGTGAACTTCCTTACCCACTGATTTCACATAATTCATTGAAGATTCAAGAGCCATAATCATAGCCTTGTTCAAATCTATCTTCGCTGTCTCCCTTATCTCGTCAACACCATCAAAACTTCTACCAGGCTCGATATAATCCGCTAGATAGATGATCTTTTCTAGAGTGCTCATACCAGGTCTGCCATATGTGTGATATTCAATGGCATTTAATATATCTATATTCTCAATCTTATATTTTTCTTTGGCAAAATACGCACTTATCAAACCGTGGGCAAGTCCGATATTTTCTTCAATCACAGAATCGATTTTTAAATTGTTTTTCCGAATTATTTCACGGTAGTGTTTTTTATCTAAACATTTTACATAATCGTGGAGCAACGCTGCAATAGTTGCATCTTCCACATTTTCATTATAAATCTTAGCGAGTTCTACAGCTGTCTCACTTACTCTTATTGTATGGTTATATCGCTCAAGCGATAAATTCTTTTTAAGATCGCTTTTTATCAGTTCTATCATTTACATCACCCTTTAACTACGACAACTAGTTTAACACAAATACATATTCACAACAAGAAAAGAGTTTCCATTATAATAGAAACTCTTTATTTGTATAACTTGTGTTTATAAATATATTGTTCAACCGACTCCGGCAACAGATACCTGATGGTATTTCCCTCTCTG
>DAOUQP010000129.1 GCA_030625575.1 Eubacteriales bacterium
GTGTTAGAGGTTTTGAAGGGTTCAATGATGATGATATTGAAAAAACGATTAAAAACATGGCGCTTCTTGGAAACGAAGGAATGGCAAAAACAGATCTTATGATGCTTGATATCATGATTGAAAAAGCGGTTAAATAGAATATAATAAACTTCTTATTGATAGAATGAAAGCAAAAAGATAAGCGAATTCGCTTATCTTTTTATCGTATATGATGAATTGGTTAATTCAAAATTATTATCTAAACCCGAAGAAATATATACATTGTTTGATTTATCGACAAATATTGCATCTATATCGTCTAATGATTCTATAAGCTGCTTACCTTTTTCGAGTCCCAATAAAAACAACGAAGTTGACAATGCATCACCGTCTAGCGATGATTTGCTTATAATTGTTATGCTTTTTAATTCGTTGTTTTCTGGATATCCGGTAAATGGATTAATTATATGATGATATATTTCTCCGCCCGATTCAAAATAACGTTCATAGATTCCCGATGTTACTACAGAGGCGTCTTTTAATGTGACGATTCCGAGCGTATCGCCTCTATTTTTATCAGGATCTTGGATTCCCACTTTAAATAGAGTGTCATCTGGCTTGGTGCCGTGGACGTATACATTGCCACCTAAGTTCAATATAGCGCTTTGAATACCATTTTCTTCAAGGTGTTCAACAACACAATCGGTAATATAACCTTTTGCTATTCCACCTAGATCTATAGACATATCTTTTTTGTTGAAGGATAAATTATGATTGTCGATGATGATATTTTTGTAATCCACTAAGTCTTTAGCTTCTATTATATCGTTTTCATTTGGGATGATTGGATTATCGTATGAATTATTTATATCCCATAAGGTAACTAAAGGTTCGATGGTTATATCAAAGTATCCATCAGACAACTTTGAATATTCGATGGATTTAGTGATGATTTCATAAGTTGTATCGCTTAGATTAAAAGGTTGTCGATATGCTGAATGATTAAGCGAATATATTTCGGTGCCTTCTCGATGATTATCTAAAATGGACTCGTAATCTTTAATAAGTGTAAATATTGATTCAAAAGCCTCTGGGTTATCATCAAAGAGCGTGATAGTAATAATTGTGTTCAATATAAAATCAGATTCTGAATAAGGCTCAGGTTTTGAATTTGAACAACCAACTAATAATAATATTAAAATCAAAAATAACGATATTTTTTTAAACATGTTTCCTCCATGTATTTAACTAATGAATTTTTAAATTATATTTACTGAATGATAATATTTAGCAAATCAAACAGGGGGTAGCAGATATCTCGATTTAATCAAGTTTGAGAAATATCTGTTGGAAATCCTTCTGATTCTCGGGAGGATTTTTATTGTATATATGATATAATACCATCAAAAGCAAAATAGGGGTACCTGAATGAAGAAAAATGATTTTGTAATAATTATTTTAGTTTTACTAGCGGCATTGACAATATATACTGGTAATAAAATTATGAATCAGAAGTATTCTGATAAAAATGTAGAGATATATTCAGATGGACAATTGGTTTATCAAAGCGTGTTGACAGAGTCAACCAATGATGTTTTTATTATAGACAATGAACTTGGATATAATAAAATTGTAATTGATGACGGAATTGTATCTATGCTGGAAGCAGATTGCAAAGATCAGGTTTGTGTGCATTCTAAGGCAATAAGCAAACCAGGAGAATCGATTGTCTGTCTTCCACATAAAGTAGTTGTTCAGATAAATGGGACTGCAAAAAATGATGTGGATGTAATATCTAATTAGGAGTTAATGAACATGAAAATAAACACAAGAAAACTTGCGTTAATTGGAATACTGATTAGCCAAGCGATGATATTGGGATTCATTGAAAGAACCATCCCTGTTAATTTTATTGTTCCTGGTGCAAAACTTGGACTTGCGAATATTATTACACTGATTTCTCTTTACATACTGACTTTTAAGGAAGCGTCTTTAGTGTTGGTTGGAAGAATTGTAATAATTTCATTTCTGTTTGGTTCTATGTCCAGTTTGCTTTATAGTTTATCGGGAGGTATATTGGCATTGATTATTATGGGTAGTTTTATTAAATTTGATAAAGCTAGTATAATAGGTGTTAGTATATTGGGAGCGATTGCTCATAATATTGGACAATTATTAATAGCGGCATTAGTTATAAGTAATATAAATATTTTTTATTACTTGCCACTATTATTAGTGTTTGCTATTCCAACGGGTTTGTTGGTGGGAACTACCAGTAAGCTTATGTTGGCTTTTATTAGAAATAATATCAAAATAGATTGAGGGGTGCAATGTGGTTACGTTGAATAATATAGATCTTATTAAAGAAAAAATAGAAAACGAAAAGATGGTTCTTGCATATTTCACTTCTACCGATTGCAATATGTGTAAGGATCTTTTTCCTAAAATTGAAAACATGTTAAAAGAATTCCCGAATATTGCCTTGCTTCGAAGTGAAGCTGATGTTGAACCTAAAATTGTCGGATTATACAGTGTTTTTATGGTGCCTACCATTGTGCTGTTTATAGAAGGGAAAGAAACGATCAGGCGAAGCAGAACTATTAGCGTCGATGAATTAGCTGGCACTATAGCTCGCTATTATGAAATGATTTATGAATAGGCTTATACATATGTTTTTCTTTTGATGTGTATATAAGGAGGTATGGAAATGTGTGGCAGATATTTTTTGGATGCAGATTTCGAAAAAATTTTAGAATATTATAATTTTATTGAAGAATATCAAAAAACTCAGCATACAGCAAAAGAAGTATTTCCGTCAGAAAACACGATTGCAATTGAAAAAAACAAACTCACTGAAATGCAGTGGGGAATGAAATATAATTTTTCGAAGAATCTGATTATCAATGCAAGAATTGAAACCGTTATGGAAAAGAAACTCTTTAAAGAAGCGATCAATAATAGAAGAATTATTTTGCCTGCTAGTGGCTATTATGAATGGGAAAAAAGTGAGAAACTATCTATAAAGAGAAAAATCGAATTAAATAATCACAGTATTATATCTTTAGCGGGGATTTATAATATTATTAGAATTGGAGATGAGTGGGTAAACGCTTTTGTTATTTTGACGAAACCAGCTGATCCTTCTATCAGCTCTATTCATTCAAGAATGCCGGTGATTATTCCAAAAGATATGGAAAAGAAATGGTTATATGGAGAAGTATCTGATATGACCATTAATGAATTAATTAATATTTCAAATTATGATTTTAAAATTTTGTAGTTTATAGGTTGGTGAACAGTGTGAATATTTTAGATAGTTTATTTAAACAATCAAAAGTTGAAGATATCGTATCGAATAATTTTTTGACAATGAATTCAGAAAATATTGATATCGAATTGTTTCAAAGAGATAATATCGATTATATCTATCTTCAAGATAAAAAAATAGTATTAAATTGTAAAGACGTTTTATTAATAAGTCAATCGATTGAAAATCTTAATGGATTTGAACAAAATGCTGATATTGTAGATATTAACAGTTTTGATCGAATCGATAAATTGAATCTCGACAACCGGTATATTGTAGTGGTGCATAAGAATGAGATATATGGAATTGTCGATTTAACTTATTATAAACGTAATCAGGCATTGCTTAGCAGGGAAGTCTACTCTGTTGTCAGAGATGTTCTTAATGCGAGTCATGATGCCATATGTGTTGTTAACGATGAAAAAAAAGTGTTATTTTGGAATTATACAGCAAGTCAAATGTATGGCATCAGTGAAGAGGAAATGTTGGGGAATGCCATTAATGAATCGTTTCCAAAGGCTTTGCTTCCTCATGTGGTTGATAGTCAAAAAGCTTATGAGAATGTTTTTAATAATCCAAGGGGAGATTTTAAAAATATTATCACAGCTAGACCGCTATATCTTAACGGCATAATGATTGGCGGGGTCAGCTGCGACAAAGATATTTCGGATATTGAAAATGAAAGTAAAGTAACGAAAAACACAAAAAAAGATTACGATTCAAAAAATATTTATGTAAATACATTTGATAATCTTGTTGGTGAGGATTCTAGATTTGCTGAAATTGTGGAACTTGCTAAAAAAATATCGGATACGAATATAAATGTACTTATTACCGGCGAGAGTGGAACCGGAAAAGAAATCTTTGCTCAGGCAATTCATAATAAAAGTAAAAGAAGCGGAAATTTTGTACCTGTGAATTGTAGTGCTATTCCTAGAGATTTAATCGAAAGTGAATTGTTCGGTTATGAAAAAGGAAGCTTTACAGGAGCTCTTAGTGAAGGAAAAACGGGCAAATTCGAATTGGCGAATAATGGTACAATTCTATTGGACGAGATAGGGGATTTACCACTTAGCATGCAACCTAAAATTCTTAGAATTTTAGAAGATGGAATATTTTATAGAATTGGTGGCAATATACCGATTAAAATTGATACAAGAATTATTTCGTCGACTAATCGAGATATTAAATCTTTGGTAGATCAAAGATTGTTTCGAAAAGATTTGTATTATAGATTGAATTCGGTTCATATTGAATTACCGCCGCTTAGGGAGAGAAAAAGAGATATTCCGTTACTCATTGAAAAGTTTATAAAAGAATTTGCCATGAATTATAAAATAAATGTTTTTGAAATAGAAGAGGATATAATGAAAGAACTGATTAGTTATCCTTGGGAAGGAAATATTAGAGAACTAAGAAATATCATTGAAAGATATGTAATAATGAAGAAAAATGGTATTAAAGATCTTGGATTGCCTATTTGCAGTAGCATTGTTTTGCAGGAAGAAAAGATTGATGAAGATGATTTTGAGCTGAATTATAGAATGACTGCCATGGAGAAAAATTTTATAATCAAGGCACTTAAGGCTGCGGACCATAATCAATCAAAGGCGGCGAAATTATTAAAAATTCCAAGAACTACGTTGATTTATAAAATGGAAAAGCATAAAATAAAAGTCGGAATATAGACACATGACGAAATATCGACGTTAAAAAAGCGAATTTGTGTCGTATATTGGACTATTTAAAAACAGCTATTACTATATTAGCTGTTTTTTTTGTTGGCATATTATTTGCGTATTAATTAGTCGTGTCAACAAATATAGATGAGGTGATCATGTGCGTATAGAAAATCATCCTATTTTAGAATTTAATAGGGGCAAAGAAGTTAAGTTCTATTTTAACGGTAATGAAATGGTAGGGTATGAAAGCGATACTATAGCTTCTGCTTTACATGCTGCTGAAGTTAGAGTTTTAGGAGAAAGTATTTTTAAACATAGACCGAGAGGTTTTTATTGTGCAATTGGCAACTGTGCTTCATGTATAATGGTTGTTAATGGTGAACCTAATGTTAGAACCTGTGTAACTTATGCTGAGGAAGGAATGGTTGTAGAAACTCAAAAAGGAAAGGGTGAAATCCTATGAAAAAAGTTGATATAGCTATTATAGGCGGTGGCCCTGCTGGTTTATGTGCTGCTATTAGTGCAGCTACAAGTGGTGCGAAGGTATTACTTATTGATAGAAATGAAACACTTGGTGGACAGCTTATAAAACAGACACATATGTTTTTTGGTTCTGAAAAACAATATGCTTCCAAAAGAGGATTTAATATTTCTGATATTTTACTTGATCA
>DAOUQP010000110.1 GCA_030625575.1 Eubacteriales bacterium
ATGGAGTGTTATGAAAGAGGAATTATTGATAAAGAGATCACTGGAGGATTAGAGCTCAACTTTGGAAATAAGGATGCAGCTTTAGAAATTTTACATCAAATGTCTCGTGGAGAAGGTTTTGGACCAATCGTCGGCAAAGGCGTAAGATGGATGAAAAAATACTTTGTTGAGAACTATGGAGCAGATGCTGACTTCTTGCAAGATATCGGTATGGAGTCAAAAGGGCTTGAATATTCACAATATCTATCAAAAGAATCTTTAGCTCAGCAGGGTGGATATACTTTTGCAAACAAAGGACCTCAACATGATGAAGCATGGCTGATTTTCATGGATATGGTAAATAATCAGATTCCTACTTTTGCTGATAAAGCCGAAGCGCTTCATTACTTCCCTATGTTTAGAACTTGGTTTGGACTAATGGGCTTTTGTAAATTACCTTGGAATGATATTTTCCCAGAAAACAATAAATACCAAGATGAACCAGCTAAAGTTCCTGAGCATGTACAAAATTATATAGACGTTTACAATGGCGTAACAGGTGCCAATATAGATATAAAGGAAATGATTATTCAATCGGAAAGAGTTTATAATTTCCAGAAAGTATTTAACATAAGACTTGGGGGAGAACTTAGAAAAGCTGATATTGCTCCTTATAGAGCTGTTGGACCAGTTACTAAAGAGGAATACTTGTCTAGAGAAGAAAGATACAATAAAGAATTGATTGAAAAAGTGGATCTTGACCCATCAAAAATGACTCTTGAAGAAAGAATGGCTGCAACTCGTGAATACAGAATGAGTCAATATATCAAATTGATGGATACTGTTTATATCAGAAAAGGTTGGTCAGATCAAGGTGTTCCAACTGTTGAAAAACTTCAAGAATTGGGTATGGATTTCCCTGATGTGATTGAGGTTGTCAAGAGACATTTATAGGAGCATTTAAATGATAAAAGTTAATAATTGGGAACAAGAATACTCTGTTGGAATGACAATAGAAGATTTGTTAAAAAGAAATAATTATACTTTTCCTGGTTTGGTTATTAAAGTAAACGGAAAAGTAATTGAAGATGACGAAAGAGAATCAACTATCATCAGTGATGGTGATGATGTAAAAGTTATTCATATTTGTCATGGAGGATGATGATAAACACACGTTTTGCGTGTGTTTTCCTTTTTTTATAGGGTAGAAATGTGTATAATAATTACTAAAGGGGGAGTTCTAGTTGAAGGTGGATATAGTATTAGAAGAAAATAGATTGCTTGAAGAACTTTATGACATAATAAGAATTGTAGACCCTGTTACTAAAGTTGTATACGATACAAAATTTATAAATGGTTATGATAAGAAACTTCAGGAATTAAATAACATGAAATACTGTTTTGACTTTTGGGGAGATGATAAACCATGTGAGAATTGTATTTCATCTAGGGTTATGAACGAGAAGAAAATTTACATGAAGACTGAGTATAATGGTAAAGATGTATACATTGTTACTTCTATTTATGTTGAATATAATGGGGAAAAATATATTCTTGAAGTTATTAGTGAAATAACTAAAAAAGAATTATTAAATGAATTAAAAGGCAAGGATTATTTCGAGATTAAAAAAACACTTATGGAAAGAAATATTCAAATGGTCACAGATGAATTGACTGGGTCGTACAATAGGAGATTTATAAATGAAAGATTGCCATTCGAGATGATATTTCATGAAACTTATAAAGAGAATATTGTAATTGCTATGGCTGACATTGATTTCTTCAAGAATGTAAATGATACATATGGTCACGATGCAGGAGATTTTGTTTTAAAAGAACTTACTAATATTATCAAAGAAAACATAAGACTTGAAGCCGATTGGGTAGCGCGTTACGGTGGGGAAGAGTTTATAATATTTCTTAAAAATATTCCAAATGAAAAAGCTTATAAAAAATTAAATGAGATTAGAGAAATTATTGAGAATACCGATTTTGTTTATGATGATAAAACAATAAAAATAACTACAAGTTTTGGTATGAAAGAATATAGTAAAGAAATAGAAATGACAGAATGGGTTAAAAAAGCTGATGAAAATTTATATAAAAGTAAAAATTCTGGTAGAAATAAAGTTACTTGGAAGTAGGTAAAAATATGGCTAAGATTTTAGTTGTTGATGATGAAGTTTTACTCAGAAATTTAATAAAAGATTATTTGTTGAAAGATAATCATGAAGTGATTGAGGCTTTTGATGGAAAAGAAGGACTAAGTGAATATTATAAAAATGATGATATCGATTTAGTTCTTTTAGATGTGATGATGCCGATATACGATGGTTGGACAGTGCTTAAGGAGATCAGGAAAAGTTCTGATGTTCCTGTTATCATGCTGACTGCTAGAAGCCAAGATACCGATGAACTCTATGGATTTGAACTAGGAGCAAATGATTATATCACTAAACCGTTCAAACCTAATATTTTGATGGCTAGAGTAAGAGCTCATCTAAAAAAAGATGAAGCCGGCAAAAATAATGAATTACTTAAATTTAGTGATTTGATAATAGATATTACAGCCAGGAAAATTATGATCAGCGATAGGGTAATTGAACTCAGTCCAAAAGAATATGACTTATTGATATACTTAGCTGAAAACAAAGGTAGTGCATTAAGTCGTAATCAGATACTCGACAATGTATGGGGATTTGATTACTTTGGTGATTTGAGGACCGTAGATACTCATATAAAAAGACTTAGAATCAAGCTTGAGGATCAATCGAATCTAGTGCAGACTGTTAGAGGCTATGGTTATCGTTTTGAGGTGGAGAATTGAAAGTGAAATTTACAAATTCAATCAGATTTAAAATATTCACTTCCATGGCGTTTTTAGTAATCGCTTTTATGGTTATTGGAATGATTTTCAGTTTTTATTTCATGGATGATTACTATGAATCCATGAAGAGAAACAATCTCATTGAAAGTGCTGAACATTTAAAAAATGTTTATTATCAAGATCAAGAACTTTTTTATTCGGAGGCAGAAAAGGAAAGTGATAAATTAGGAGCTATTTATATAATTTATGATTACAAAAATGAAGAAATTATCAATAATCCTTTTTTTACATCGGGTAGAGGGTATGGAAGAGCACCTAATAGTGGTCAGACTCCCAAAACAGGTTTAGCGGCTACAGGGTTTGTATCTTTTGATTTTCACGATTATAATGTTGTTCTAAAAGATGGATATGAATTAATTGAAACTTATAATGATAGACTTAATAGTGAATTTTTCTCTTTAGCATTTATTTTGGATGGATCAAAATTTATGATTATTGATGTTCCAAAGACAGCTATCAGTGATTCGGTATTGATTGCTCAAAAATTCTTTTTGCTTTTAAGTGGTATATTATTTTTAATAGGAGCATTTTTTTCGATTTATTTAGCACAGAGAATTTCAAAGCCGATTATCAGGTTGAATTCTGTTGCAAAGAATATGATTGATTTAAAATTTAATGATTACTATAAAGAAAACAGAGAAGATGAAATAGGTGCCCTTGGTAAAAGTTTTAATCTACTATCGACAAAGCTTAAAAATACAATAAGTCAACTCAGTAATGCCAATGAAAGACTAAAAGAAGATATCAACGTTATTGAAAAATCCGAAAAGATGAGAGAAGAGTTTGTTTCAAGTGCTTCTCATGAATTGAAAACTCCAGTTGCGATTATTCAAGGATACGCCAATGGATTAAAAGATATGAAAGAAATTGATATCGAGCAAAAACAACATTATTTGGATGTCATTATTGCTGAATCTGAACATATGGATAAGATGGTGAAGGACCTGTTGAATTTATCTGAATTAGAGAATAATTTTACAAGTCTAAATTTAACTTCATTTGATTTAGCATCTATGATAGATGAAGTGCTATTCAAGTACAACCAAATGATTAAAGACAAAAAAATAAATGTAACCATAAATAATTTGGTAACAGCAAAAGTGATGGCGGATAAAGATAAAATTGAGCATATCATTAGAAACTATATATCGAATTCGCTTAATCATGTAAAAAATGAAAATCAGATAACGATAGATCTAGTGGAAATGGATGCATCATATCAATTTAGAATATTCAATTCAGGAGATAATATTCCTAAAGAGAAATTAAATGAAATATGGAATGCTTTTTATAAGATTGATAAAGCCAGAACGAGAGAATACGGAGGAACTGGTCTAGGACTGGCTATTGTAAGAAGAATATGCGAGCTTCACAATTTTGAATATGGAGTGGAAAACCTAGATGACGGTGTAGTGTTCTGGGTGGAGATCAATAAAGAGTAAAGATAAGAAAAAATGATTCTGTGCCACTATTAATGAAAATAATAGTAATAATTCTAAGCAGTCAGAGTGCTAAATTTCATAGTATTTTGGCTGTTTAATATTTTTTGTTCTCTTTTAAAAATATTTAAGTATTGACTATGATTTCAAAATAGAATATACTTCTTTTATCGGATTAATACATACGTCCGAATTAAAAATGAATTAGACAAAAAATGATGGCATTATAGAATTCTTGAATATCTAGTATTTACTCCATATTGAAATTGTAAAGCAGATATTTGTGTAATTTGACGCCAAAGAAAAGAGAGATTATATGTTTGATATTATTATTTACCCAATAGGACAATTGTTCTACTTTATTTATGACGCTGTTGCAGTTGATGTTGGTGTGGTTTCTGCGTATGCAATAACAATTATATTAGCAACTATAGTGCTAAAAATAATGATGTATCCACTAAGCCGTAAACAAATGAAGGCATCCGAAAAAATGGGAGCACTTCAGCCGGAATTAATGAAATTAAAAGAAAAATACAAAGATGATAAAGATATGCTAAACCTTAAGACGATGGAATTTTATAAAGAAAGTAAACTGAATCCATTGGGTGGGTTCTTACCGATTCTTATCCAAATGCCAATAATAATTGCTTTTTATAGTGTTATAAGAAGTCCGCTAACGTATATATTCAAGGACCCTGAAGTATATCTGAATGTAAGTAGAAGTTTTCTTTGGATAAGCGATCTTGGTGCTACTTCTAATTATGTTTTTGAGAATGGAGTAGTTAATGGGTTGAATATGGGAATGAGTTTACCGTTGATAGGTAGTGCTATTCCTGTTCTCGCAATAATTGCAGCAATGACGACTTACTTGTCTTCTATGCAAATGAACAATGCTAGCCAAGATGCTTCATTGCAAAAAAATATGATGAGTATTATGTCGGTTATGATTTTCATATTTGCATTGAACATGCCATCAGGATTGATTCTTTATTGGATTGTAAGTAATATTATGCAAATTGTACAAAACTATGTTTATAAAATTAAGATCAGAAAAATTCCTCGCAATTTGAAAAGAGTCATCGAAATATGTTTTAATTGAGTGAATTGAATGTTCGTTATATTTATATTGAATGATGATTATGAATTATTTTAAGTGAGGGAGATGATAGTATGAGTTCTAGTGTTGAGATCAGTCAGTCCGAAAAGATATTGGATGCAGCTTTCAAGTGTATATCTACAAAGGGGTATGCGAATGTGTCTTTGCGTGACATAGCAAATGAAGCTGGCGTAGTTTTGAGTCAGCTAAACTATTATTATAAAAACAAAGAAGGCCTTTTTACTGAAGTGATAAAAGTAATGAGTAAAAAGTATATAGCGGAGTTTGAACAATGCTTAGAAGGGGGAGAGACAACTGAGGAGAAAATATCATTTTTTATTGAATTTTCTAAAGAAATGATAAATGAAAAGTCGGAGCTTTTCAGATTATTATATGATTTCATCAGTTTGGCTCTGTGGTCACCTTCTTCAAAAGAGTTATTGCGTGATTTGTTTAGAGATCTATCGATTATCATAGAAGATAATATTATAGATGATGTTTCTTTTGTAGATTCGTTTAAAGAATATAATTCCAATTCTTTGGCAAGGTTGATATTAGGAACGTTGTTTGGTACAGCAATACAGGTGATGTTAGAGCCAGAGGATAAACATATAGTAGAGTCATTAGATGTTATTCAAGGTGTATTTTAATTTAGTTACAACGAAAGGGGAAAAGAAAAATGTCAAAAATACTTGAAAAATCGTTGAATGTTGGGTTTGGATTATTTTCATACTCAAAAGAAAAAATTGTAGCAACGGTGGATAAACTTGTAGAAAAGGGAGAGATAGCTAGAGATGATGCAAAAGAAGCTATCGATGATTTAGTAAAAAAAGGAGAAGAACAGAGACTGGAATTAAAGAAGATGATCAAAGATGAAATAAAAGATTCTGCAGTGCTAGAAGATGTTGCCACAAAAGAAGATGTTCGAAATATTATTAAAGAGGAAATTGAATTAGCATTAAAAGAAAAAGAAGAGTTATAAGAAATCATGTCTTAATAAAAGCTAGTATAATTAAAAAGCCGAGAAAATCTCCTTATAATGATTAAACGAGTGAATGTTTTAGTTGTTCAATCGCAGTTATAAGGAGTTTTCTTATAAAAAATAATGAGTAAGTTACTCTTGGAATAGATGTTTTGATTGGTTGTGAATTAAGTGTTGTTTATTAAAAGATTTAGGCATATTAAGAGGTATAGAGAAATTGTGCTGGTTTTTGCAAAGCATGGATTTGGCACAATTATAGATAAATT
>DAOUQP010000107.1 GCA_030625575.1 Eubacteriales bacterium
AATCACGTCAGCGATATATCCGATATTTTCTTTAATCCAAGAAGTGAATACCTTATCATAAGCAATTCCACCAGTTAAAATAATGGCATCGACATCGCCTTTTAAAGCAGTGGCGAAAGCACCTATTTCTTTAGAAATTTGATATGCCATTGCTTTGTAAATCAATTCTGCTTCTTTGTCTCCCTTTTCAATGCGATTTGAAACTTCTCTAGCATCATTGGTATCGAGATATGCTACCAGTCCGCCTAATCCCTTGATTTTCTTTTTAATTTCATCTAATGTATATTCACCCGAGAAACACATCTTTGCCAATCCGCCTATTGGGACGCCACCAGATCTCTCTGGCGAAAACGGACCATCTCCATCCAAGGCGTTATTTACATCGATTACTTTACCTTTACAATGAGCTCCTACAGAAACTCCTCCACCCATGTGAGCAACAACAAAATTAACTTCATCATAAGCCTTGCCCATTTCATCCGCAGCTCTTCTTGCTACTGCTTTTTGATTTAGTGCGTGGAAAATACTGATTCTTTTTAGTTCAGGCATTCCTGATATTCTTGCTACATCTTGCATTTCATCGACAACTACAGGGTCGACGATAAATGAAGGGATATTCAATTTTGATGCAATCTCATAAGCTAAGATTCCACCTAAATTCGAAGCATGTTCTCCTTGCAACGCCGCTTTTAAATCATCTATCAAATTTTCTGTAACTTCATATGTTCCACCTTCAATAGGCTTTAGTAATCCCCCTCTTCCGACAACTGCACTAAGCTTTGTCAAATTGATACCTTGTTCATTAAGAGTATTAAGAATTACATCTTTTCTAAAATCATATTGATCGATGATTTTATTATATTTATTTATTTCTTCTGCAGGATGTCTTAAAGTTGTTTCAAAAACTTCCTTTTCATCATCATAAATCGCTATTTTTGTTGAAGTCGATCCTGGATTTATGGCTAATATTCTTAAACTAGTCATTTTTTCACTCCTTCTACATTTTTGCTGCCATCAATACAGCTAAGGCAATTGAATTTAATTTTGCTTCTTCACTATCCGCTCTTGAAGTTAAAATCACTGGAGCTTTTGCTCCAACAATTATTCCAGCACTTTGAGCATTTGACAAGAAAGCCAATGTTTTATATAGTACATTTCCAGCTTCGATCGTTGGACATAGCATTATATCAACATCTCCAGCAGCAGGATGGTTTATTCCTTTAATTTCAGCAGCTTCTTTTGATACAGCATTATCCACTGCAAAAGGTCCTCCTACGATGCAACCAGTAATTTCACCTGCTTCGTTCATTTTTACCAATTCACCCGCATCGACAGTTGCCGGCATTTTAGGATTAACTTTTTCTTTAGCTGCAATTACTCCAACTTTAGCTACTTCAATGTCTAAAGCTCTTGATACTACAAGAGAATTTTCAAGAATTTGTTTTTTAGTTTCTAAATCCGGCGCAATATTCATTGCAGCATCTGTAACTAATAATAATTTGTGATAAGTAGGTACATCAAATACTGCAACATGACTTAAGGCATTACCTGTTCTTAAACCAACTTCTTTATTTAGAACTGCCTTTAAAATTACCGCTGTATCCACTAATCCCTTCATAACCATATGTGCTTTTCCTGAAGATACTAACTCGACGGCCTTTAAAGAAGCCTCTGCATTGTCTTTAATATCCAAAATTTCATAGTTAGAAGTATCGATACTTTCTTCTTGGCATATTAATTCAATCTTTTCTTTATCACCGATTAGTATTGCATCTGCAATTCCTTTAACATATGCATTATTAACAGCTTTTAATACGTCGCTATCTTGAGCACAAGCTACTGCGATTTTCTTTGGTCCTCGTTCTTTAGCAATTAGTAAAACATCATTAAAATTCTTTATCATAATTACACCTCACTATAATTTCTTCTTTACCTATATATAATAAAAGCAAGAGTCGTGCCAAATCCCGACTCTTGCCTTTGTTTCATAGTTTCAATATTCTTCTCCATTTATTGATGTCTAATGATAATACTTATTATCGAATACGCAATATTTTGCACGCAATAATTTGCACATTAAGGTCTATATGCAATATTTTGCATTGCTAAATACCATATTTTTCTATCTTATAATACAAAGTTCTTAAAGATATTCCTAAAGATTTTGCAGTCATAGTTCGATTATAATTGTTCTCCTTCAGAACTTTTTCAATAAATTTTTTCTCTGTTAGTTCAACAACATTGTTCAATTTCAAATTAGAATCAAACCCTCTATACTTTTTTGTTGAAATAGCATTAATTTCTTCATTAGTATCTGTTTGATTATATAAAATCGGCGGAAGATGAAAAACATCAATAATTTTTTCTCCCATTTTTATATTGATCATAGCACGTCCAATATAATTCTCAAGTTCTCTAACATTTCCCGGCCAATCATATTTTTTTAATGTATTTATTGCGTCAATCGATACACTTACTACATTACGTCCATATTCTTGGTTGTATTTTTTAATCATAAATTCAACCAATTCATCAATGTCTTCTTTATGTTCTCTAAGTGACGGCATATTTATCGGAAACACATTCAATCTATAATAAAGGTCTTTTCTGAACTTTCCTTCTTTAATAGCTTTTTCTAAATCTACATTTGTCGCTGTAATGATTCTAACATCGATAGGAACAGGTTTTGTATCCCCAACTCTTATAATCTCTTTTTCTTGCAACACCCTTAACAATTTGGCTTGAGTATTCAAATTGATTTCAGCAATCTCATCTAAAAAAATCGTCCCTCCATCTGCCATTTCAAAATAACCAATTTTTCCACCTTTTAGAGCTCCAGTAAAAGCCCCTTCTTTATAACCAAAAAGTTCACTTTCTAATAAACTTTCACTTATAGCCGCACAATTCACACGAACAAATTGAGCGAATTTTCTGTTGCTGGCATTATGTATCGCATGAGCTATCAGTTCTTTTCCAGTACCGCTTTCACCTCTGATAATAACAGTTACAGGAGTCTCGGCAGCCAATTTCGCCTTATCAACAACATCTATAAGTTTTTTATCAGCTCCCTTAATATCGTCAAAAGTATACTTAGCCTCAAGAGTTCTAATAATTCTCTTTGCTTGATCCAATTCATGCGTTAATTCCTTTATTTCAGACAGATCGTGAATAACAGCTACACTTCCGATAAGTTCATCATTTACAACGATAGGCGCAGCATCAACTATTACTTCTTTTTTGTTGACCCCAGCAAAAAGTCTTGCGTTTTTTACGGGTTCTCCTGTAGACAATACTTTTAAATGAACGCTTTCACCTTCCGATACATCAACAGTACATTTTTTGCCGATTATATCTTTTGCAGAATATCCTGTAATCCTCGTATATGCTGGATTAATAAGCATACCCATTCCATTTTTATCAACTACCGATATCGCATCTTGTGTTGCATCAAAAATAGCTTCAAGCATTCCTCTAATTTCCTTTAAATCCGTAATTTCTTCAGCTAATGTCACAACGTCAGTAATATCTCTAAATACTGCAATTGCACCGATAACTTCACCATCTTCATTTAGTACAGGCATGCGATTTGTAATAATTTCGATTTCGCCCAACGGCTGTCTTCTATTCAGTTCAGATTCCCCTGTTTTTAAAACAAATGGCAATCTAGTCGTTTCAATAACCTTCGTAATATGTTTGCCGAGAGCATTTTGAGTATTAATTTTTGTCAATTTTTCCGCCGCTCTATTAAAGAGGGTAATTATACCCTCTAAATCTACAGCAATCATTGCATCGTGAGTTGAATTAATGATAAGTTCAATTTCTCTTTTCATTAAACTGCTCCTATTCTTCAGTATCCAAAATTTTAAGTTCAACTGTTTCCGGATTTATATATAGTTCTCTAATTTCTTTCTTCGCCAAAATTTCTATCGGCAACATATATTCCCCAGGTAATAAATCTGAAACATCAAGAATCAGTTCGATATCATTTCGTGTGATTGTATCAAGATTGCTTCTAATATCTTTTATGGTTAGCTCTACAGTATTATTCTTATCAGTGATTTTTATATTCAAATTCTCATTCAAATTTATTATCGGCATTTCCGACACATTGAAAACAAATTCCTTAGTTTCCAATTTTTCGATTTTTACATTTGTTTTTATAGCATTTTCTAAATATGGAGTATCTATTCCTTCTGGTAAAACTAAATTCAAATCTATATCAAACGTCTCTATTTTTTCAGTTAAATCTACAACAGAAGTTTCAATTTTTGTAATCTTATTTACATTATCAGCTTTTCCTTTAATCACAACCGTTGTTGGGTTTAAATTAATACTAACCAATACATATTCCTCTAGTAGTTCTCCAATAACTTTTACTTCGATTGGAACCGTTCTAAGTTTAAAAACTTCAAAAGAATATACTACTGAACTCTCTAAAAGTTCTACTCCTGAAACCTGATTACCTTCATAATCAACAGGCACCAAGGATACTTCTGTCTGGTAATCATTTTCAATCCCCGTAGTTGTAATTTCTCCACGTACCGATACAACTCGATTCACAAAAGTTTCAGGACCTGTTACAATCACTTCCGCTTTTGATTGGACAAAATTATCTATTTCAAACCCTGAACTAAGTTCACCTAGCCTTTCAATCTCCACAACTTTTGGAATACTCACTATCTTATCTAATTCTATCTTGATTTCCGATTTTGAAACATCTACAATATTGACATTATCAATCAATATTCTTTTATCTATAGGTACAGTATTTAGTCCTTTTTGATAACCTCTTATATCTGCAGTTATGACTAAATAATTTTCATCAAAACTCAGAAGATCATTCCGTCTTCCTTTAACTGATATTTTTACAAAATTTTCTTCTTCATTCAACAAGACCAGCCCTTCATTGTTGAGCTGCTCAATGCCTACTATTTCAACTTTAACATTATTAAATTCTTTAATAATTTCAGGGTTGACTTGATCCATAACAAAGATCCAAAAAACAATGGCAAAAACTATAGAAATCACTTTTGCAGTTGTATTACTTGATAAATTAGTGTCCCTGAAGAATTTGTCCAATTTACTCATCATTTTTCACCCACCATTTTCTGATATTAATACCCCTGTGGTAATCGACAATCAAAGCGTCTTTTAGAATTTTTTTCATAGAGTCGATATCTAAGTATCTTTTTAATTTACCATCAATAGCTATAGAAATAATACCCGTCTCTTCAGAAACAACTATAGTAATAGCATCAGAATTCTCCATCATACCTAGTGCAGCACGATGTCTTGTTCCAAGTTCTTTATTTAAAGAATAATTACTGGTTAACGGCAACAAGCAACCTGCTGAGACAATTCTATCTTTTCGTATAACAAGCGCTCCATCATGTAGAGGAGTTTTTGGAGTAAATATATTCAATATCAAATCACTTACAATCTTAGCATCAATTGTTAAACCCGTTTCAACAATTTCGTTAATACCAGTTTCTCTTTCAATAACAATTAAAGCTCCAATTTTATTTCTTGACATATCGGCAATAGCTATCGATAACTCATTAATAATGCCTTCAGCTTCTTTATCTATTGATTCTCCAATACCTTTAGAAAAAAGCTTGCTTCTACCTATGTACTCTAAGGCTCTTCTAAGTTCAGGTTGAAAAACAATAAGTAATGCTACTACACCTAAAGTCAGAGTGTTTTTCAAAATATAATGAACCATATAAAGTTTCGACCATTCACTAACCTTTGAGGCAATTAAAAGCACAATGATACCCTTAATAAGTTGCTCTGCGCGTGTTTCTCTTACTAACATCAAAAATTTATAAAATACATATGCAACAATTATGATATCAAAAATATCGACTAGTCTAATATTTTTAATAATATCCAATACAATACTCAATAACTTCACCCCAAAAAATATATTCTAACTATAGTATACTAAAATTCTTCCGAATTGTTATAAATTAACTTAATTTTTATTAATCTATTTTTTATTAAAAAGTAAAATTCCAAAAATCATAAATATTAATCCAATAATTCTTGATAAACTAATTGTTTTCACAGCCATATCAAACCAACCAAAATGTTCAATAATCATCGATAGCAGCAACTGAGAAAAGACTACTATAGACAATGCTAGAAGTGGTCCAGCCTTCATTACTGAAATAGTCAATGTTATCATAATTCCAATTCCTAAAAAAGCAGATATAATCAATAATAATATTCCATAATTATAATTAAATATTTCTGATATTTCATTACGAAAACTGCCATTAAAAATAATCACAACAAAATATATAATCATCTGAACAGCAACAGGTATTGATATAACAGCTGCCACACTGGAATTGTTACCAATCATCCCATTTAAGCTTCCTTGTACAGATATAAATATTCCCGCTAATAGTGCAATCACGATTCCTATGTACATCATCTTCCACCTTCTTTTTTAAATTGAAAGTTTTTACTTTCATATAGTTTATTTAATCGGTTTATAATTCTCTCCTATATTATAAATTATACTGTAGATTAAAATATTCTGTTGATAATAGGTGGATAAAGTGGATAAATCGATTTATCTCATTTATCTTTCCTACATTAGTAAACTTAGCATCATATTTTATTATACCAAAAAAACAAAAAGCTGCTAACAAATGTTAACAACTCTTTTGGTGCCCAGAGGCGGAATCGAACCACCGACACGAGGATTTTCAGTCCTCTGCTCTACCGACTGAGCTATCTGGGCATGTGGCGGAGAGGGTGGGATTCGAACCCACGTGGGCTCTAAACCCTAACGGTTTTCAAGACCGCCCCGTTATGACCACTTCGGTACCTCTCCGTAAAATGCAATTGGAGCAGAAGACGGGATTTGAACCCGCGACCCTCGCCTTGGCAAGGCGATGCTCTACCACTGAGCCACTTCTGCATTTTGGTGCGGGCGAAGGGAGTCGAACCCCCACGCCGTAAAGCGCTAGATCCTAAGTCTAGT
>DAOUQP010000208.1 GCA_030625575.1 Eubacteriales bacterium
TGTAGCTGACACCTTCGGGAGGTAACAAGTGATGAAGAAACTCGGTATTATTGGTGGAATGGGTCCTTTGGCGACGATAACGCTGTATAATAAGATAGTTTTAAAAACCAAAGCTGGTAATGATCAAGAGCATATTCATACAATCATCGACAGCAATACAGAAATTCCAGATAGGACAAGTTTCATTCTTGGAAATGGAGATGATCCATTGCCTCAGTTGAAAAATTCTATGGATATGCTGAATGATGCAGGTGTCGACTTGATAGTTATGCCGTGCAATACAGCGCATTATTTTTATAATGATTTAGAAAGCTATTCAAAGGCACCGATGCTGAATATGATCAAGATGACAGCTGATAAGTCCGATAGCAATACTTGTCTTTTGGCTACAAAAGGAACTTATGATGCTGAAATATATCAGAGATATAATGATGACATTATTATTCCTGACGATGATACCATCAAAAGATTGATGATAGTGATTTATGAAGTTAAAAGCAATAATAGAATTAAGGCATATGAGATATTCAAAGAAATAATAAGTGAACTTAACGATAAAGGATATGGAAAGTTTATCCTCGGCTGTACTGAATTATCGGCTCTATATGATATTTATCCTGATATTGAAGGGAAATTTATCGATCCGATGGATGTAATGGTCGATGAAATTTTAATGTTGTTCAACAAAGAAAAAGCAACTTCATTTTAGAAGTTGCTTCAATTTTCCAAGTTGATGTATTTATTTGCTTTAACTGGAGAAGATAAATCATAACCATAAAAATCATTTGATTTTTCACCGTTGAACAGTATTTGAACATTTTCAATAGATTTAAATGAAGTATAAGAATAAAGAATAGAATCTATCATCATTTGATAATTCTTTTCCATATTCCCATAAATATATTGAGCATTATCGCTTAAGTTGATTGTCAATGTTTTTCCATTTAATTCAATGTCCAATAATTCAATGGATTTTGGTATTGTAACAATTGTATTGGAATCCTCAATGATATTTGGAATACTATATTTATCGATTATATTTGGCTTAGCCTGTAATGCACTGAAAACATCTTTATAATCAAGTTCATGTATTTGCACTGGATTAAGATAAACTCTGTCAGTTGAACTCTTCAATCCGTAGTAAAGTTTTGGCCACGTCAGCGGTTTAACCGGTTCGTCCAATACCATGCCATGAAAATATGCATATCCGGCATTTTTTTCATCTACATAGAATTGAACATCATTTATATAAGAAATCGATGTCATTGAATTTACAATGGAATCGACTGCAAACATGGCAGCTGAAGATCCGACTCCGTATGGTTTTACATCAGCTGAGTGATAATACAGATCAAGGGTGGTTTCGTGAAGCGCAGCTTTGTATGACCACGGCCCTATAGAATGTTGCATTAATCCTAAAGATTCATTTGGACCTTCAAATTGATTGTTGATAGTCTCGCGGATTAATTTATCAGAGGAATCTATTAAACGACTAACAGGAATAAGGTAATTCAAAGATTGATCAGAAAAATATAGCTCTATATATTGTTTGCCAGACGTAACGTTATTAGTTGAACCTACATAATTGAATTCTGTCAAGTAATCTAATGATATAAGTATTTCTTTATCTATAAAACTCGAATCATCTGATAATATTTTCATTTGATATTCACCTGGTTCGATTTCAAGGTTGCCCAGTGAAATATCAATAGTAATTTTCTTTTGATTTTTCTCTGTTGTGATGTTATCGTAAACATCAACAAGGATATTGTCTTGTATAAATGAATCAATCAATATATTATCTTGATATAGGTTGAATTGTAAATTGCTATTTAATGCATATTCTATATCATCG
>DAOUQP010000009.1 GCA_030625575.1 Eubacteriales bacterium
ATCAACGGAGAAAGCATCAGTTTATACAGCGAGAATATATAAATGCTCTGGCTTATAACAAATAGAAGCTTAGTGAAAAGCGGTGAATATTTTAAAACGATAGAAGAAAGCATCAGGGGCGGAGTTGATGTTATTATTCTGAGAGAAAAAGATCTGACTTTTCATGAATTATATTCTATTGCCACTAAGATTAAAAAAAATATTGAGAAAACTGATGTTAAACTCATAATAAATAGTAATTTAGACCTCGCAAAAGCAATAAAAGCGGATGGGTTTCATTGTAGTTATAAGGATTTTATAAAGAAGCCTATTGTTTATCAAGGACTTACGGGAGTGTCGATCCACAGTGTTTCTGAGGCGATAGAGGCAGAGAGACTTGGGGCGAGTTATGTAATTGCCAGTCATATTTTTCATACGAAATGTAAAGAAAATTTACCTCCAAAAGGAATTGAATTTATAACAGAGATAAAGAATCGGATAAATATTCCTGTTATTGCATTAGGGGGTATTAATGTAAATCTTGTCAACGAAACATTGGAAGCTGGGGCGGACGGTATTGCTATAATGTCGGGTATCATGGGTAATTCAGAACCGTTCATTCAAACTAGAAAGTATAAAAGTGTTATATTTGATTGATTTAAGGAAAATCTTTTATTTTTTTTTTAAAAAAATAAAGGATTTTCTTATTTTTTGTCGAATATTATTAAAAAGTGGTTTAAAGTGGATAGAAGTGGGGTACATTCCCTATTAAGGGTGAGGATTATGTTTATTGGTGAATATCAACATAATATAGATACAAAGGGCAGAATCAACGTTCCTGCCAAGTTCAGAGAGGCGTTGGGCGAGAAGTTCTATCTTACAAAAGGATTGGACAATTCCCTATTTTGCTTTCCTGAAGTTGAATGGAAGGTGTTCGAAGACAAATTGAAATCTTTGCCACTTACTAATCGCAATGCGAGGGCCTTTGTTAGATTGTTCTTTGCAGGAGCTACAGAATGTTCATTGGATAAACAAGGGAGGATTTTAGTTCCTCAAATATTGAGAGAACATTCTCAAATTGAAAAAGAGGTAATGATAATAGGCGTTGGTACGCGAGTGGAAATATGGAGCTTAGATAAGTGGAATGCTTACATTGATCCAGACAATATCAGTTATGATGAAATCGCCGAACATATGGCAGATTTAGGAATATAGAGGTGAGAATATGGAATTTAGCCATTACAGTGTTATGTTGAATGAAGTTGTTGAAGGTTTAATGATAAACCCTAATGGAATCTATGTTGATGGAACATTAGGTGGAGCGGGTCATTCGGTTGAAATCATCAAAAAACTAGATGATGGAATGCTTATAGGAATCGATCAAGATCAAGATGCACTTAAATTTGCTAGGCAGAAGTTAAATGAGCATTCAGGTAAATTCATACTTGTTCATTCGAATTTCTCTCATATCAAAGAGATAATCGAGGATTTGGAATACGAAGAAGTTGATGGAGTATTGTTGGATTTAGGAGTTTCCTCATATCAACTGGATACTCCTGAAAGAGGATTTTCTTATAATCACGATGCAGAACTAGACATGAGAATGAATGCTGAAGAACCACTAACTGCATACGAGGTGGTCAATACATATTCGTTGGAAGAACTTAGCAATATTATCAAAGAATACGGTGAAGACAGATGGCATTATAGAATTGCTCAATTCATAGTCAATGAAAGAGAAATCAAACCGATTAAAACTACATTTGATTTAGTTGAAGTTATAAAAAAAGCTGTACCTAAAGGAGCAAGGAAAGACGGTCCTCATCCAGCGAAGAGGACATTTCAAGCTATCAGAATTGAAGTGAACAATGAACTCGGAATTATTGAAAAAACAATTAGAGACGCTGTTGATAAATTAAAATCCGGTGGAAGAATTGCTATTATCACTTTTCATTCTCTCGAAGATAGATTAGTTAAAACTACCTTCAACGATTTGAAAAAAGATTGTATTTGTCCACCTGAATATCCAATATGCATTTGTGATCATAGGGCGGTAGTCAAGGTGATAACTAGAAAACCAATGATTGCAAGCATGAAAGAATTAGAGTTCAATCCACGCTCGCGCAGTGCGAAATTAAGAATTGCTGAAAAATTGTAAAACAGCTATTTGAAAGGAGGATTCAAATGTCTACAATAAATAATTATGCGACTTATAATTACGATGAAATGATGCATAAAGACATAGTTTACAAGTCTAAGAAAATAAATGATAAAAACGAAATAAAAAAAATTAAAGCGAGTATCATTAATAGATTATTTGCAGCATTGATGATTATTATGGTATTTGGATCTATGGCATACCTGTTGATTCGCTATGCTGAAATCAACGAAATCAAATATAAAAATTTTGAATTGAAACAAGAAATCGAATCTATATCGATTCAAGTCGAAGAATTAAAATACAGAATCGATTCAACAATGAGCTTAAATAATATCGAAAATTATGCAGTCAATAAATTAGGTATGCAGTATCCACAAGATTATCAAATAGTATATATAGAAACTCAAACAAAATATGCTTTGAATATTGAAAAAAGTGGAGAAGTGTTAGATAATGATTCTATAGCCATTAACGGAAGTGCAACAGAAGAGAAGAGCTTTGTTGCTTCAATTATTGATTGGTTTTGGAATTAGGAGGACTTATGAATAAAATGCTGAGAAAAAGAAATCAAAGGCTTACTTTTATTTTTGCTGTAGTAAGTCTTATTTTTTTTGTGTTGATAAGCAGACTATTTTTTGTTCAAGTATTTAATGCTGAAGAATATCAAACTTTGGCATCCATGCAAAGGACTAGAGATATTTCCATACCAGCTATGAGAGGGTCTATCTATGATAGGAATGGTACAAAGCTAGCCTTTAGTATTAAAACATTTACAATTTGGACAAGACCTAGTGAAGTGACTGATATAAATATAGCGCTTGATAGTATAAATAGTATAATTAAAATAGATATTGATGATGTTTTAGAAAAAATCGAAGCGGGAAATTCGATGATCAACATAAAAAGAGGTTTAAATAAAGAAAAGGCAGATGCAATTATAAACTTGGAATTAAAAGGTGTTTGGGTAACGGATGATATTCAAAGAGTGTATCCATATGAAAATTTCGCAGCTCACATTATAGGTCATACAACAATAGACAATCTAGGAATTGCAGGCCTCGAACAATCCTATAACGATGTCATGACCGGAATTCCCGGCAAATATCTTGTTAGTACCGATGCAAGTGGTAGACAGTTGGCGTTTGGAACCGATAAAAAATATGCGCCGATAGACGGGTACGATATTGTCTTGACGATAGATCGAATCATACAGCATTATTTGGAATCGGCATTGGAAGATGGCTATGATGAAAATGATCCCAAGGGTGTCATGGGTATTGTTATGGACACTAAAACTGGTGAAATTCTGGCGATGGCATCAAAACCGGATTATAATCTCAATGTGCCCAGGGATGCAAACGACGATTATTATGATGTTGACCTGGATGAAATGAGCGACAACGAGAAAGTGGCATTTTGGTCCAGGACGTGGCGAAATCCTCTGGTAAGCGACTTGTATGAACCAGGAAGTGTATTTAAGCTGATAACTTCATCTGCTGGTTTAGAGGAAAATGTCGTAACTCCTTATACTAAATTTGATGCTCACGGGTATTTGATTGTCGATGGTGTAAAGATAAATTGTTGGTCCCATAGACATCCTCACGGAGTGCAGACGTTGACAGAGGGGCTTGAAAACAGTTGTAATCCAGTGTTTATGGAAATAGAAATGATGCTGGGCAAAGAAGTGCTTTATGGTTATGTCGACAATTTTGGGTTTAATGAAAAGACGTATTTAGGATTGCCGGCAGAAACAAATTCACTGCTTATTCCTCTTGAAAATCTTAATAATGTAGAAGCGGCTACTATGAGTTTTGGACAGGGAATATCTATAACGCCACTTCAGATGATTAGAGCTATAGGCGCTATTGCCAATAACGGGCTTATGATGCAGCCGTATATAGTTAAAGAAATAATCGATTCAAATGGTAATGTTATCGATCAATTCATGCCGGAAAAAATAAGACAAGTTATAAGCGAAAAAACATCTGTTGAAATGCGTTTGATGATGGAATCTGTAGTGGAGAACGGCTCGGGTGCAAATGCTAGAATTGATGGGATTAGGATTGGTGGAAAAACAGGTACAAGTCAAAAAAATGTGAATGGTCAATATAGTGATGATTTGTCCATTGCATCTTTTACAGCAATTGGACCGGTTGAAGATCCGCAAATCGCGATATTGATCATCGTCGATGAACCTAGCTATAGTTCGTATGGTTCTGTGGTTGCCGCACCTATTGCAGGAAAAGTATTAGAAGATACTTTTAGATATCTTGGAGTCATGCCGGAAGAAGATGAAGAAGCATTTATAGAAGTTCCAGATTTAGTTGGGATGTCATATGAAGAGGCTTCTAAAAAATCAAAATCGATGAATTTAACTTTAAATGTTTCTTCAGATGAGGACATAGAAGAAGAATTTATTGTTATAGATCAATATCCAAAGGCGGGAAAAATGGTTAAAGAAAATGCTTTGTTGATAATAAAAGTTCAAAGGATGGTTGAAAGTGAAACTAATTAATGTGATTAAGGGTTTAGAATATGATGGCGACATAGATGGAAATATTGAAATCAAAGGAATTGCCTATGATTCTAGAAAAGTAGAAGAAGGATATATATTTGTTGCAATTAAAG
Organism: Eubacteriales bacterium; assembly: GCA_030625575.1. Taxonomy (GTDB): domain Bacteria; phylum Bacillota; class Clostridia; order Peptostreptococcales; family Acidaminobacteraceae; genus DAOURC01. The sequence continues at coordinate 4,769 of DAOUQP010000009.1, forward strand.
GGTTTAAAGTAGATGGGCATGATTTTGTAGATCAAGCAATAAAAAAAGGAGCGGCTTTAATAGTTGCTGAAAGAGAAATAGATTTAAATATAAAGTTTATAAAAGTTGAAAATTCAAGGATATCATTAGCCTTGATCAGCAAAAATTATTATGAGAATCCAACCCGGTCGATAAATTTAATAGGTGTGACTGGAACTAACGGAAAAACTTCAATCACATATATTGTTAGAGATATGCTCACCAGTATGAATTTTGAAAGCGGACTTATCGGTACGATTCAAAATTGCATCGGTAATGAGATTGTTGAAACTAATTCTACAACTCCTGAATCTTTGGAACTGAATGAGTTGTTTTCTAAAATGAAAAACAAAAATATAGAACATGCAGTTATGGAAGTGTCATCGCATGCTTTGAGTTTATCTAGAGTCCATGGTTTAGACTTCGATATCGCGACTTTTACAAATCTGACACAAGATCATTTGGATTATCATGAGAACATGGATAATTACTTCAATGAAAAAAGGAAATTGTTTGAAACAGCAAAAAAAACCTTGATTAATATCGATGATGAATATGGTGAGAAATTATATAATGAATATAAGGAAAAATCGTATTCGTACAGTATAAATAAAGATGCGGATTTCAATGGAAGCTCTATTGAAATGTCATCTGCTGGAACATCGTTTGTTCTAACATATCAAAACAGGCGACATTTGATTTCTACACCATTCTATGGCAATATATATGTTCTGAATGTTATTGCGGCTATAGGGAGTTTGGTGGCGTTGGGGCTGGATATAGATGATGTAGTTAAAGCGACTCAATCGATAAAACCTGTGCTTGGTAGACTAGAGCAGGTTCAGAACGATTTGGGAATAAATATTCTTGTCGATTATGCTCATACACCTGATGCTTTGAATAATGTATTGACCATAGGCAAATCTTTTACTGAAGGACGTTTAATCAGTGTCTTTGGTTGTGGTGGAGATAGAGATAAAACCAAGAGACCGAAAATGGGCAGGATTTCTGAAGAAATTGCCGATTTTACGATTATAACCAGTGATAATCCTAGGACTGAAGATCCAGAATTGATAATCAAGGACATACTGACGGGTATTCAAGAAAACTCAAACAGATATACAGTGATTTCTAATAGAAAAATCGCTATTGAAAAGAGTATAGAAATTGCTAAACCCGGAGATACAATTATTATCGCAGGCAAGGGGCATGAAACTTATCAGATAATAGGAACAGTGAAGAATCATTTCAGTGATGTCGAAGTGGCGCTAGAATATATAAAGGGGTAAAATTATGAAATTTATTAATATTGACGAAATATTAAAACCTTTGAATGCCAAGCTTAATAATGTTGATAAAAAGTCATCCATCGATGTAAATCATATTTGTATCGACTCTAGAACAATAGATGAAGAATCTATTTTCTTGCCTATTGTCGGAGAGAATTTTGATGGGCATCAATTTATCCAAAAAGCTTTCGATAAAGGAATCAAACTTTCCTTTTGTTCTAAGAACCATTATGAAAATCATTATGAAACAATGAAAAATCTACCTTTGATTATTGTTGAAGATACATTGATGGCGCTTCAGAATCTAGCTAGATATGTTATCTCTTTATCAAATGCAAAAGTGGTTGCAATAACAGGTTCGACAGGGAAGACAACCACAAAGGATTTTATTTATGAAGTTCTAAGACAGAAATATAAAGTGGTCAAAACTTTAGGAAATTTCAATAATCATATTGGAATGCCTCTTACTATATTGGGGGCGGAAGAAGGCACTGAAATATTTGTCTTGGAAATGGGAATGAATCATTTTGGCGAAATCCACAATTTGGCCAAGATCGCAAGACCGGACTACGCTGTAATAACAAACATCGGAACAAGCCATATTGAAAACCTCGGTTCTCAAGAAGGAATTTTAAAAGCAAAAATGGAAATTACAGATTATTTCAATGAAGACTGTACTTTGATTCTAAATAATGAAGATAAGCTTCTTGATGGTCTTTATCAAGAACCTTCTCGATATAAAAAAAGCAATTATGGATTTGATGATGGTGTTGATTATAAAATAACAGATATAGAATCGGATAATTATTTTCAGCATAATTATAGAATCAATCAAATGGAAATGAAATTAAGTGTACCAGGCAAACATAATGTTCTTAATAGCGCAAATGGTGTTATAATAGGTAAATTATTTGAAGTTGATGATGATTCAATTAAAAAGGCTATAGAATCCTACCAAGGAGAAAAAATGCGCCTTAACGTGGTGAAAAATGAAAAAGGAATCATAATTATCAATGATGCTTATAATGCAAGCCCAGATTCGATGAAAAGCAGCCTCGAAATGATAAAAAACATCGATGGAATGCGTAGAATTGTATTTTTAGGGGACATGTTCGAGATGGGTGAACATTCCATTGAAGGACATCGTTTAGTTGGAGATTATGTCGACCTTGAGACGACTGATTTGTGTATAACGATTGGAGAATTTGCTAATCACATAGGTGAGCGTTTAATCGAGCGAGGATTTGAAGAAGAAAAGGTTTTTCATGTTGAAAGCTATGATGAAGCCGCGAAAATTCTAAATGATTATTTAAAAAAAGGAGATGCATTATTAATTAAGGGATCTCGTGGTATGATGATGGAAAAGATACTTGAAAAAATATAAATGATGAGGGATATGAATGAATATAAATAATTTTGCGGTTTTGGCATCTATAGTTATAGTTATGCTTATGGGGCCAGTTTTTATACCGTACTTGGGAAAGCTGAAATTCGGTCAGATGATTAGAGAAGAAGGACCCAAGAGTCATTATCAAAAGCAAGGCACTCCAACAATGGGTGGAATCATGTTCATTGTTGCAATACTGATAAGTTCGGTTATTGCGGGGTTATTAAGCACTAAGTATAATTTTGTATTGATCAGTTTGGTATTATTTGCAATTATAGGATTTGCCGATGATTATATAAAAGTCGTTTTAAAAAGAAATTTAGGGTTGAGAGCTTATCAGAAGTTCGCTATGCAGACGTTGTTTGCCTTGGTTATAGCGTATTTAACTTACGATATAGGGAGAAATATAATTATTCCGTTTACAAATACAACTATAGATTTAGGCATTTGGTATTTTCCTTTTACTTTTATATTTCTAACTGCAATTACAAATAGCGTTAATCTAACAGACGGGCTTGATGGTTTATCAACTGGACTTAGCATAATTTATGCAATATTCTATTTTGCCTTGGCTTATATGACAAGTGAAATCGATTTGATGAATATTTCATTGATATTTATTTTTGCTCTGTTAGGATTTTTATATTTCAATAAATATCCCGCTAAGGTTTTTATGGGGGATACGGGTAGTTTAGCTATTGGTGGATTTCTAGGTGGACTTGCATTAGTTACAAAAACACCTTTATTTGTACTGATTGTAGGAGGCGTATTTGTAATTGAAACATTATCTGTAATACTACAGGTTGCTTCTTTTAAAACCACTGGTAAAAGGATATTTAAAATGAGTCCATTACACCATCATTTTGAACTTAGTGGATGGTCGGAGAAAAAAATTGTCAGAGTTTTTTGGTTGGTTGGATTATTACTTACAATAGCAGGAATAATGATATATTAGGTGAGAGATATGAATAATAAAAAAATCTTAATTGTAGGTCTTGGAAAATCAGGTATTGCTATGTTAAAAGTTTTTTCTGAACTTGGAAATATAGTAGATGTTTATGATGGTAAAGAAAAAGAAAAGATTGTGGATATCGGTTTAATTGAAAAATTTGCCGATAAGACTTTTTTTAATCATATACCAGAAGAATTTGAATATGATTTGATTGCTATCAGTCCAGGAGTTCCTCTCGATATCGAAATTGTAAATAAAGCTAAAGAAAACAACATCAAGATTTTAGGTGAAATCGAACTTGCGTATTTACTTTCCAATGGAGATTTTATTGGCATAACAGGTACAAATGGAAAGACGACGACAACAACTTTGGTATATGAGATTTTTAAAGCTTATTTCGAAAATGTTGAACTTGTCGGTAATATAGGTATACCTGCCATTGAGAAAGTTGTTCAATCAGATGAGAGCAAATATTTTGTTGCGGAACTGAGTAGTTTTCAACTTGAAACCATTGAAAAATTCAAGGTTAAGATCGGTGCGGTTTTGAATATTACACCAGATCATCTAAATCGTCACAAAACTATGGAAAATTATATTCAGACTAAACTCAGAATATTCGAGAATATTGATAAAAATGGATTTATGGTTTTAAACTATGATGATGAAATATTAAAAATGTACGGCAGCAAACATCAACAAACATTTTTCTTTTCTAGAAAAGTTGTTTTAGAGAACGGCTGTTATATTGAAGACGGAAATATATTTATTTCAAAAGAACAAAATAAGACGAGTATTATGAGAATCAGTGATATTTATATTCCGGGTTCGCATAATGTTGAAAATGTATTGGCTGCAGCGAGCATTGCATTTTTAGTCGGTATCCCACCTGAGATCATTAGAGATGTCATAAAAAATTTCAGAGGTGTAGAACACCGTTTGGAGATTTTTGAAGAAAAACTCGGTAGAATTTTTATTAACGATTCCAAGGCTACAAATCCAGATGCAACGATAAAAGCGATTGAATCAATGCATGAACCTACTATATTGATAGCTGGAGGGATGGATAAAGGTTCTGATTTCACCGAAATGATACAAAGGTTTGGTCAAAACATAAAATATATGGTATTATATGGAGAAACTAAAAACATAATTGCAGATACTGCTGCAAAAAATGGATTCGGTGATATAACAATAGTGAATAATCTGAATGAAGCTGTGAAAATTTCCATGGATATTTCCAAAGAAGGATATAATATTTTGCTTTCTCCGGCATGTGCAAGTTGGGATATGTACCCTAACTTCGAAGTCAGAGGAAGACATTTCAAAGAGATTGTCGAAAAGTTGTGATGGGTATGAAAAAGAATAATATTGATTATTTACTGTTATTTATGATATTGATCCTGGTTGCCATAGGGATTACCATGGTTTTTAGTTCGTCATATTATTATGCATTAAATAAATGGCACGATAAATTTCACTTTTTGAAGAAAGAACTTATATGGGGTGCGATTGGACTTGTTGCAATGACGATAACAACAAACATACCATATAAAGTATATAAAATATTATCATGGTTTCTAGCTGGTGGAGCTATCGCTTTATTAGGAATGACTTTAGTTATGGGTGAATCTTATAACGGAGCTCAAAGGTGGTTGACATTAGCTGGATTTCAATTTATGCCTTCTGAAATAGCTAAAATTGCAATGATTATCTTTTTTGCACATATGCTAAGCAGTAAAAAATATTCTGTCAAGAAATTTTTAGATCTGTTTAAACCTTATTTGATAGTTATTGCTGTAGTTTCATATTTAGTAATGATGCAACCGGATTATTCCACTATGGCAGTTATTGTCACTGTGCTTCTATCGATGATATTCGTATCTGGAGCGAAGATAGTTTATTTCATTCCTATGATTAGTATTGCTGGAGTTGTCGGATGGTATTTGATTGCCGAATCGTCTTATAGAATGAAACGATTTTTAACATTCTTGGATCCTTTTAGCGACCCTATGGGTTCTGGATGGCAGATTGTAAACTCTCTTTATGCATTAGGTTCCGGAGGAATATTTGGAGTCGGATTAGGACAGAGTACTCAAAATAAACTGTATATACCCGAACCGCAAAATGATTTCATTTTAGCTACATTTGGTGAAGAATTCGGGTTTGTTGGAAATATATTTTTATTAGGTATTTTTCTTATACTCATTTGGAAAGGAATAAAAATCGCCAAAGAAACAAATGATAATTTTGGGAGCCTTTTGGCATATGGAATCACTTTTTTAGTTGCTGTACAAACCATTATCAACGTAGGTGTAGCAACTTCGTTATTGCCGGTAACAGGTATGCCGCTTCCGTTTATCAGTTTTGGAGGAACAAGTTTGGTCATACTGATGGGATCGATGGGAATACTGTTGAACATATCAAAATATACAGGGAATAAGGAGACTTTATAATGAGAATTGTAGTTACAGGTGGAGGGACGGGAGGACATGTCTATCCAGCCTTGGCAATCATAGAAAGTATAAAAGCAGTAAAACCTGCTGTAGAAGTTCTTTATGTAGGAACTGGAAGAGGAATAGAAAGCAGGATAGTTCCTGATGCAGGAATTCCTTTTGAAATAGTAGACGTTGAAGGATTCAACAAAAAAGTCAGTCTGGATACATTTAAAAATTTGTATCTTTTATTTCAAAGTTTGTTTAGTGCAAATAAACTTTTAAAGAAATTCAAGCCTACTATGGTTATCGGCACCGGAGGGTACGTTAGTTTTCCTATTTTGTTTGTAGCGGCGATAAAAAAAATTCCGATTTTCATTCATGAACAAAATGTTTATCCTGGTGTTGCCAATAAATTATTAAGTAGATATGTAACAAAGCTTTTTATTAGTTTTCCTGATTCGATAGAGTATTTCAGAGTAAGAAGAGACAAGATAGTTTTAAGTGGAAATCCTGTTAGGAAAGAATTTGAACATATTGATAAGGATTCTTCAAAAAGAAAACTCGATTTAAACGATAATAAAAAGATAATCCTATCTTTTGGTGGTTCTGGTGGAGCCAAGAAGTTCAATCAACTGGCTGTTGGAATCGCTAAAGAATTGTCTGATAGAGAAGATATAATTATTTATCACGCCACCGGTAAACGGTATTATGAAGAATTCAACAAGATTGATAATCTACCTAAGAATTTGAAATACTTTGAATATATCGATGACATGCCTCTGTATATGGGAGCGGCCGATTTTGTAATTGCAAGAAGTGGTGCGATTACGTTGGCTGAGATTTCAACTTTGGGTTTACCATCTATATTGATACCATCGCCTAATGTTGCGAACAATCATCAGATGAAAAATGCCAAAGCTTTCGAAAGGGCTAAAGCTGCACTTATAATCCAAGAGAATGATTGTGATTTACAAAAAACTGCATTTCAGTTAAAAAACATTTTAGACAATGAGAACCTTTTAAGTGAGATGAGTGATAATTCTAGAAGAGTGTTATTGCATAATGCCGGAAGTATTATTGCAGACGAAATATTAAAAACATTTTAAAGAGGTTTAGATGAAAAAAGTAATATTTATTATAATTTTTCTAATTATTTTAGGTTCAGGGACATATGTTTTTTTTCAATCAGATTATTTTCGCATTGAAAAAATCGAGATATTTGGGGAAGAAAAGTTATCTGAATTCGAGATATTGAAATACGCTCAAGTAAAAAGAAAAATGAATCTGTTGTTGCTTGATACCGACGAAGTGAAAAAGAATTTGGAAAAACATCCTATGATTTATTCAGCAACTATTGATAAAATCTATCCAAATCGATTGAGTATCAGTTATAATCTTAGAGAGCCTATATTTTCTATCTATTATTCAAATTGTTTTATAAGCATCGACAAAGAATTGTATGCTTTATCTGTAAATCAAAATGAAAAAGGATTAATGACCGTTTATGGACTGAATATCGAGAATTTTAATCTTGGACAAAAGATTAAAGCTTATGATGAAAATTTAATGGAAGCATTGGTTCTTTTGGTTAAATTAGTTAAAATATCCGATTTGAATTTTATACCATCAATTCATGTAGAGAATGGAGATATATTTTTAATAATATATAAAGATTTCATTATAAACTTTGGGAATGGTAATAATATTGAAAATCGATTTAATGCTTTTTATAATATATATGTAGATTTAAGTGAATCGGATGTATCACAAGGGATAATTGATGTAAGTACAGATGGACTACCGATTTATAAACCATTTAATTAGGAGATAATTATGAAGAAGAAAAGCAAAAATTATTTATTGATTGGTATTATAAGTATGATTCTCGGCATTATAATTTCTGTTCAATTCAGAGTGGTTCAAGGTAATTTTTTAGAAGGATCGAATCCTTTTACAAGATTGCAGGAATTAAATAATGCATATACTAGTGTTTTAGCTGAAAGAGATGTACTTCTATCAGAGATCGATGAATATCAGACTAAATTGAATGAGATTGAGAGCGATGCTTCTAGAGATAACTATTTGATCAAGAATTTAACGAATGAACTTGAAGAGTATAAATTGCTTGGCGGGTTTTTAGATGTCAATGGAGAGGGTATACAAATCATTCTTGACAACCCAGTAAACGATATCAGTAAATCATCAGATGCCAACATTATCTATGAATATGATTTAATAAATATACTTGTAAACGAGCTCAATGCTGCAGGAGCGGAAGCAATTTCGATCAATGACGAGAGAATCATCAGTATCTCTGAAATAAGAACTGCGGGGAATGCGGTAGTTATTAACAAGGTTCCACAATATCCGCCATTTATAATAAAAGCCATAGGAAGTAAAACAACTCTAGAAGGCGCTGTGAATCAAAGGTTCGGTATTGTTTCAACACTAAGAGAAATGGGATATTTTGTAGAAGTGAAAAAAAATGATCAGATTGAAATTTTGAAATATAATGGAATCATTGAATTCAATTACGCAAAGACTCTCAAAAATTAGGTGATAAAATGAAAAAAAAAGAGTCGAAAATAACGATTTTCATTCTCTTGATGATTTTGGGTTTTTTATTGATTACTCAATATAAACTAGTTCAATCGGGAAATAAATACGTTTCTTTTAAAGATATCGAAACTTTGACGAGAAAGATTGAATCCAAAGAGATAGAAAACGATAAACTAAGAATAAAAATTGATGATTTAGTCAGTCAGATTGGTGAATATGAAGTGTCGATATATGAAACAGGAGACATTGAATCGGTTTTGAAAATAGAACTTGAAAAATATAAAAAAGCATCTGGAATCGATGCTTTATATGGACCAGGTGTTGTTGTTATCGTTTCTGATGGGGATAGACAACTTTTGGATGATGAAAATCCAAATAATCTATTGGTACATGATTTAGATATTCAAGCGCTTATAGATGATTTGTTGAATGCTGGAGCGGAAGCAATAGCTGTAAATGGTCAAAGAGTAATACCTCATATAACCGAAATAATTTGCAATGGTCCTACAATTAAAATCAATGATGAGTTATATTCACAACCTTTCATTATTGAAGCTATAGGAAATAGAAAATACTTGGAAGCTGCAGTCAACGCACCAGACAAATATGGATTTGTATTAAAACAGTGGGGTTTGTTTCTAGAAGTAAATACAAGTATCCATCTTGAATTACCTGGATATGACACCAAGATAAATTTTGAGTATATGAAATCAAAGGAGAATTAATTATGATAATTGCTATTATTGGAATTATTTTGGGAGTAATTGTTGGATATTATATTCCCATCACAGCTTCAGGAGTTTTTAGTATATATTTCTCAGTAGCAATTTTGGCTGCTATAGATTCATTGTTTGGAGGTATTAGAGCGAATCTTGAAGAACGATTTGACTCGATTATTTTTATTTCCGGTTTTTTTGGAAATTCAATTTTAGCATTTGCATTGGCTTATATAGGTGATCAATTAGGCGTGCCTTTGTATTATGCTGCAGTATTTGCTTTTGGTACTAGATTGTTCAATAACTTTTCGATTATCAGACGACATATGCTTAAACGTATTTAAAAAAATGTATATAGTTGTTACTACTTGGAATTGAATTGTGTTATCATATACTATAAGGAAATCAGATAATTATTTATTAAAATAGATGTAGGGAGGAAAGATATAATGTTAGAATTCGATACAGATAATAGAGTATTTGCACAGATTAAAGTTGTTGGAATTGGTGGTGGCGGTAATAATGCCGTTAATCGAATGATTGACAATCAATTGAAAGGTGTAAAATTTATAGCAGTGAATACAGATCAACAAGATTTACATTCCTCTAAAGCCGAATTAAAAGTTCAAATTGGAGAAAATATCACTAAAGGGCTGGGAGCGGGTTCGAAACCGGAAATTGGAGAAGAATCAGCTGTTGAAAGTAAAGATAAAATCCAGCAAATTTTAGTAGACACGGATATGCTTTTCATTACTGCAGGTATGGGTGGTGGAACCGGTACAGGCGCTGCGCCGATAATTGCTGAAGTAGCAAAAGAAATGGGAATTTTAACTGTTGGTGTTGTTACTAAACCCTTCACTTTTGAAGGAAGAAAGCGCATGAAAAATGCAGTGGTTGGAATTGATAGATTAAAAGAAAATGTAGACACTTTATTAGCGATTCCAAATGATAAACTGTTGGAACTTGTAGAGAAAAAAACTTCAATTGTAGATGCGTTCAAAGTTGCCGATGATGTTTTAAGACAAGGCGTTCAAGGTATTTCAGATTTGATTGCCATTGATGGTCTTATCAACCTCGATTTTGCGGATATTAAAACCATTATGGTCGGTAGTGGAATAGCTCATATGGGAACCGGAAGAGCAACAGGAGACTCTAGAGCAATTGAAGCTGCAAAACAAGCGATTTTAAGTCCATTGCTTGAAACTACAATACAAGGAGCTAATGGAGTTTTAGTAAATGTTACAGGTGGGGAAAACTTAGGAATTCATGAAGTTAATGATGCGGTTCAATTGATAACTGAAAGTGTCAATGAAGATGCTGAGATCATATTTGGTGCAGTCATTGACGATAATATTGGAGATGAACTGAAAATAACTGTTATTGCTACACGTTTTGAAGATGGCAAACCGAAAAATGCATTAATTGAGGATGATTTAGTATTGAGACGAGATGAAATAGATATACCTGAAATATTCGAGAAAAAATCTGTTCATTTAGATTCTATTGAATTAGAAGAAGAGGAAGAAGAATCAGATCGACCGCCATTCTTAATTAGACGATAAGGCCATTTTGGCCTTAATTTTTTGAGGAGTTGAGAATTATGAAATGTCCTTATTGTGGTTATGAAGAGTCAAAAGTAATTGATTCAAGACCGACTGATGATGGGTATGTTATCAGAAGAAGAAGAGAATGTATGGAATGTGCTAAACGATATACGACTTATGAACGAGTAGAAGAAGTCAATCTAATAGTTGTCAAAAAAGATGGAACAAGAGAATCGTTTAATAGAACTAAAATATTGAATGGTTTGATTCGCGCTTGTGAGAAACGACCTGTTTCCATTGAACAAATGGAAGATGTAGCTAATCGTATTGAACAATATTTGATAAATAGTATGGAAAAAGAAATTCCATCATCAAAGATCGGTGAATTGCTGATGGAAGAATTGAAACTACTGGATGAGGTTTCATATGTTAGATTCGCATCGGTGTATCGTCAATTTAAAGATTTGAATACCTTTGTTGATGAATTATCAAAAATGTTAGCCGAAAAGAAGGATAAATAATGATAAGTAAAGAATATAAAAATCTAAAAATATTACAATTTAATCATATGAATACTTTACATGGTATTACGACTAGGCAAGGTGGTATCAGTAAAAAAGGATTTGAAAGTTTGAATTTAAGCTTTTACAGTGATGACAGTAAAGAAAACATTGACGAAAATTATAAAATATTTTTTGATGCTCTGAATATAGATAGAAATAAGACTGTAGCTACTCATCAGACACATTCTGATCATATTGTTAAAATCGATTCTGTGAATCAGTTCAAAATTTACGAAGATACAGATGGGTTTATCACTGATGTGCCTGGAATAACTTTGATGACTTATTATGCTGATTGCACACCGCTGTATTTTTATGATTCTGTGAAAAAAGTTGTTGGAATAGCTCATTCGGGATGGAAAGGAACAGAGCAAAAAATCGGCGCTAAAATGATTGATTTTTTTGTCGACGAGTTTGGAAGTCAAGTAGAGAATATATTGGTTGGAATCGGTCCGAATATAAGTCCTAGAGCATATGAAGTAGATAATGATTTTCTTGAGAATTTTGAAGATAAAGAGTTTTTCAAAAATTACATACATCATACGGACGAAAGGATATTTTTTGATATGGTAAAAAGCAATAGGGATATGTTATTAAATAAAGGTATTCTTAAAGATAACATTGAATTATCTGGTCATTGTACGTATAATGAATCACGGTTGTTTTTTTCACATAGAAGACAAGGTATAGAATCAGGAAGAATGAGCGGATTTATTCGCTTGGATTAGAGGGAATTATGAAAAAACATGTAATAAAAGAAGTTAATGAAAATAGTATTGCAGAAGAATTGGGCATTCAGCCTAATGATTTGTTGGTGAGTATAAATAATCGATCGATTGTGGATGTTATCGATTACCTCTACCTATCTGCCGATGAATATGTTGAACTTTTGATAGAAGATCAATATACTCATGAGCAGGTTTTATTTGAAATAGAGAAAGATTATGATGAAGATATTGGATTGTCTTTTGTAAATCCGTTACTGGATGATGCAAAAAGATGTTCCAACAATTGTATATTTTGTTTTGTAGATCAGTTGCCGAAAGGAATGAGGAAAACTCTTTATTTTAAAGATGATGATTCAAGACTCTCATTCATGCACGGTAATTTTGTAACTCTGACAAATGTAAGTTATGAACAATTAGATCGAATTGTAGAATATCATATCAGTCCTATCAATATTTCGGTTCATACAACTGATCCGAAATTAAGGGCGGAGATTTTGAGAAATCGCCATGCTGGAGACGTTCTTGACAAGATGAAGATTCTTGCAAACGGCAATATCACTATGAATGTTCAAATTGTATTGATGCCGGGTATCAACGATGGTGAAAAATTAAAGCAGACCATAGATGATTTGGAAATATTATATCCACATGTCAACTCGATAGCGATTGTTCCTATCGGTCTTTCGAAATTTAGAGAGGGATTATTTGAAATCGAGCCATTTACAAAAGAACTATCGCTAAAAACAATAAATCAATTAGAGGTTGTTCAAGGCGAAACGCTAAAAAGAATTGGAACGAGATTTGCATTTCTATCAGATGAGTTTTATGTCAATGCAGAACATCCACTGCCTGAATATGAAGCATATGAAGGATTTATCCAGTTGGAAGACGGCATCGGACTTATGAGGAAATTTCAGACAGAGATATTGGAGTATATGACAGAGAGTTCTTTAAAAGGAAAATATTTAATGATATCGGGAATTTTGGCAAAAGATTATCTAACCTTGTTGATGAAAAAGATTACTGATAGAAATGACGGATTGACTATAGACGTCATAGGTGTAAAAAATGATTTCTTTGGAGAAATGATTTCTGTCAGTGGACTAGTGACAGCGCAAGATATATTGAAGCAAGTAAACAATATCAATGACTATAATGCTGCTTTTATTCCAGATGCTATGTTGAAAGCGGATGAAGATATATTTTTGGATGATATGAGTTTAGTTGAATTAAATAATAGACTTGAGAGTAAAGTAATAAAATTACCAGTTGATGGAAAGAAATTCCTTCAACAATTAAAGGAGCTGAGTTAAATGAGTAAACCGATTTTAGCAATTGTTGGTAGACCTAATGTAGGGAAATCTACTTTGTTCAATAAAATTGCAGGGAGAAGGATTTCAATCGTTGAAGATTATCCAGGTGTGACAAGGGATAGAGTTTACGCTGAGGGAGAATGGTTGAATAGAAAGTTCACAATGATCGATACAGGTGGACTAGAACCTGAATCAAAAGATATTATCGTTAGTCAAATGAAAAAACAAGCAGAAATTGCTATTGAACTTGCCGATGTTATTTTATTTTTAGTAGATGCAAAAGACGGAATTACTACAGCTGATGAAGAGATTGCGCAATTGCTTAGAATGACAAAAAAACCAATTCTCTTGGTTGTGAATAAATCAGATAAACCAGTTCTTCCAGATTCTTTTTATGATTTTTATACATTGGGACTAGGAGAACCAATTGCTATATCTTCAGTCAATGCATTGAATTTAGGAGATCTTCTTGATGAAGTTTTAAAACTGTTTCCTGAAGAAGAAGAAACTGCAGATGAAGAAGAAATGATAAAGGTGGCAATTATAGGAAAACCGAATGTAGGGAAATCATCTTTGTTGAATAAAATTTTTGGTGAAGAACGTGTGATTGTAAGCCCTATAGCTGGAACGACTAGAGAATCCATCGATACTGAGATTGAAATAGAAGGAAAGCATTATCGGTTCATTGATACTGCCGGCATAAGAAAAAAGAAAAAAATCGATGAAAACGTCGAGAGATATTCAGTTCTTAGGAGTTTTACATCTATTGAACATAGTGATATTTGTCTATTGTTGATCGATGCAGTCGAAGGGGTAACTGAACAAGATAAAAAAATTGCAGGGTATGCACATGAAGAAGGCAAAGGGATTATCATTGTAGTGAACAAATGGGATACCATTGAAAAAGATAATTCGACTTTCAAAAATTATACAAAAGAAATAAAAAATGAACTTGCATTTCTTAATTATGCAGAAGTAGTTTTTATTTCAGCGTTAACCGGTCAAAGAGTTGACCAGATCATTAAAATGATCGATTATGTTCATCAAAATCAAACATTTAGAATATCAACCGGTTTATTGAACGATATAGTCAATGAAGCAATTATGTTGAATCAACCTCCATCAGACAAGGGTAAACGTCTAAAAATATATTACGTTACTCAGGTAGGGGTTAAACCGCCGAAATTTATTGTTTTTGTAAACAGCAGTGATTTAGCTCATTTTTCATATATGCGTTATCTTGAAAACAAGTTGAGAGAGAATTTTAATTTTGAAGGAACACCAATTGTTTTATCAATAAGAGAAAAACGAAGTTAATGGAGTGATTTCAATGAAAATAGGTATATTAGGATTTGGTAGCTGGGGAACAAGTCTTTCAGTTTTATTGAGTGACTTAGGTCATGAAGTTACAATTTACGGACGCAACAAAGAGTATATTGATAAAGTCAAGGAAACAAGAGTCAGCGAGAAGTATTTGCCTAATATTAAAATAGACAAAGATATCGAATTGACAAATGAGTATAAACAGGCGATTGACGGTAAAGAAATCATAATAATTGCAGTTGCTTCTCAAGCTGTTAGAAAAGTACTTGAGAAAGCAAAAGAGTTTATTGTCGAAGAACAGATTATTGTGAATCTTGCCAAGGGTATAGAAATAAGTTCATTAAAAACAATCTCTCAAATTGTTGGAGAATATTTACCTTTGAATAAATATGTTGTTTTATCAGGACCTTCACATGCTGAAGAAGTGGCAAAAAAATTGCCGACAACTCTTGTTGCAGCTTCAACTGATATGGAAGTTGCACAAATAATTCAAGATAATTTCAGTTCGGAATTCTTGAGAATTTATACGAATCATGATGTGATCGGTGTTGAACTGGGAGGTTCTTTAAAAAACATCATAGCTATAGGTGCCGGTATTGCAGATGGATTAGGATTTGGAGATAACACAAAGGCTGCTCTTATGACTAGGGGAATGAATGAAATAGCATTACTCGGTGAAACCATAGGAGCATCAAAAGAGACATTTAGAGGTCTCTCCGGCATTGGAGATTTAATTGTAACTTGTACAAGTATGCATTCAAGAAATAGACGGTGTGGAATACTTATTGGGCAGGGCTATTCGGTGGATGAGGCCATTGAAAATATTGGAATGGTTGTCGAGGGAATATATACTATTAAATCAGCTTATGAGTTGTCAAAAAAATTGGGTGCGGAAACACCTATCACAGATGAATTGTATAAAGTGATATATGAAAATAAAAATCCTAGTGAATCGGTGATGCAATTGATGCTGAGGAAGAAAAAACACGAAACTGAAAGTAATAGTTGGTAGATAATCAAGCTAATATCTTATAAATGGTGATAAACATGAAAAAAAAATTTACTTCATTAAAAATTATATTGTTTTTTCTATTATTGATTTTTGCTGGTTATTATCTTTTCGTTAATAATTTTCTCAATCATGATATTTCCTATCCGTTAGTCTATGGAAATATTGATATTTCTATTGAAGCCGATGGTTTTTTAATAAGAGATGAAAAAATCATCACCACTAATAGCAGCGGACAAGTCCAGTATTTTGTTGCTGAAGGAGAAAAGATTAAAAATAATCAATTAGTTGCTCAAATACAAATTAATACTGTTGATGAACAAAATACGGATGAAGGAAATACAATGATGTTGCCTAGCCCTAGCCAAAACGTTAGCGTTAGCATTGAAGACCTTAATTATGATATTGCTTTTATTTTTTCTAAAATAAAGGAATCGATTAGTAATGCTAGATATTCAGAGATATATGGTTTAAAAGAGGAATTGAAGCTTAAACTTGATAAAAGAATAAGATTGAGTGCTTTAGATATACAACAATACAATAATATAACAGTATCGGAGAAAACATCTGATGCAGTAACACAATCAGTGGCTCCGATGTCTGGAATAATCAGCTACTATATCGATGGTTATGAAAATATTTTGCAAGATATAAATTTGTATCAAATTGATTTCAATTTAATGAATAAACAGATTATGGATGTCAAAAATTTCTCGACTCAATTTGTCAATGAAGGTGATATACTATATAAAGTGGTTGATAGCAATCACTGGAAGTTTATTGCGCTGGCAGATAAATTTTATCAGGATTTTTTTGATGTAGGTGGAATAGTTCAAGTTGATATAGGCGAAGAGAAAGTCAGTGGTGAAGTTGTTGATATCATTGATCAAGGGAACAATATTGCTGTTTTGCTTAATATGAATCATATAATAAGTGATTTTCAAAAAATTAGAAAGATACAAGTTGATTTGCTTCCTATTAATTATAAAGGGTTGAAGATAGAAAATAATTCGCTGGTGAAAGTTGATGGTGAATATGGTGTTTATATTTTAAATGTAAATAACAAAGCGGTATTTAGATTGGTTAAAATTATTGGATACGATGAGAATTATGCAATAGTTGTGAATAACACATTTAAAAAAATAATTAACGGGGAAACAACAAATGTCAATACCGTGAAACTCTATGATGAAGTTTTAAGAAATGGTGAAAGATACATTAATAATTAATGAGGAGATATTAATGGAATATATTAAAGAAAATTTGGACAGAGTTAGAGAAAATATTAAAAAAGCTTGTGATAAAGTAAATAAAACTCCTGAGGATATTACTTTGATTGCTGTTACAAAAACTATTGATGAGTCTATAATAAATGAATCTTTAAAATATGATATTACTGATATCGGTGAAAATAAAGTGCAAGAAGTGCAAAGAAAGTACGACTTGATAACAAAACCTGTTAAATGGCATCTTATAGGGCATTTACAGCGCAATAAAGTCAAGTATATCATTGATAAAGTTGATTTGATTCATTCTGTAGATTCTGAAAGACTAGCTGAAGAGATAAATAAAAAGGCGATTGGAATAGACCGCACTATGGATATTCTTATACAACTAAATATTTCTAGGGAAGAAACAAAATTCGGACTGGACCGCAAGGAATTCGATGCATTGATTCTATCTATCAGCAAAATGTCAAATATCCGTGTCAGAGGATTGATGACAATGGCACCATATTATGAAAATCCGGAAGATGCGAGATGGATTTTTAGAAAAATGAAAGAAATTTTTGAAGAATTAAAGAATAATGATTATAATAATATTAAGATGGATTATCTTTCTATGGGAATGACGAATGATTATGTTGTAGCTATAGAAGAAGGAGCAAATATCATTCGCGTAGGAACAGGAATTTATGGAGCAAGAGACTACAGTAAATAGGGGGGATGTATATGGCTGAAAAATTTGTAGATAAAGTAAAGTTTTTTATGGGACTTGATAATGAGGAATCTGAAGAAAATGATACGGAATTGAAAGAAGATAATTTAGTAGAAACGGAAACATTGGATTTTATTTCAAAAGAAACTCAAAATATGTATGATAGTGAAATAAATAAAAAATTTGATGAACCAAAGGTGGTTTCTATGAACAATGATGAAAATAAAGTTAATGTAACAATAATTAAGCCAGAAGATTTTAACGATTCTGCAAATGTTGTAAATAATTTAAAAAGCGAAAAACCTGTAATTATAAATTTAGAATCGTTGGATATTGATGTTGCAAGGAAAATATTCGATTTTTGTTCAGGAGCATTATATGCTCTTAACGGTAAAATTTTTAAAATTTCAAAGAACATTTTTCTTTTAGCACCTGAAAATGTAGATATTTCGGGCAATTTAAATAAATCCGTTGAATCAGATTATGAGATGGAATAAGGATGTGTTGATGTGGTAACTATTAAAGTAGCAGTTTATTATTTTGTTAGGGTTATAAATATGTTGATTCTAGCACGTGTATTAATGTCGTGGTTCGTCAAGGATTTAAGAAATCCTATAGCAATGTTTATTTATCAGATTACAGAGCCGATTTTATCACCAATTAGAGATCTTTTAAAGAAACTTGGAATTGGCGGCACTATGTTGGATTTTTCACCTATCGTTGCACTTCTTCTTATTCAATTTATCGCTAGCATAATATATAATTTGTAGATGAATAAAGAAGAAAAGATTAGTCTTAATCATATAGAAGAATTAATTGAACAAGCAAAGAATAATTATTCTGTTAAGTATACTGATTTTATTCCACCTAGTCTTTGGCCTGTGGTTGAAAAAAAATTATCATCGAGTGACTTCATAATTGAAAAAATTATTCTCAATCAGTTCTGTGAATATGGAATTTTAGCTATGCATCCAGAATATATAGAAATATTTGAGAGCGATATGCCAATTAAAGTAATGAAGATCGATATATTGAACCAGACCGATATCACTCACCGCGATGTGCTTGGTGCAGTACTGAATTTAGGAATAAAAAGAGAAAAAATAGGTGATATCTTCATTAAGGATAAAGAAATATATTTGATTGCCATAGAAAATATGGCTCAGTATATCAAAAACAACCTTATCAAGGTAAAGAATTCTCCGATTAGTATAAAAGAAGTTGATTTTGAGAAAATTAAAGATTTTACACCAAATTATAAAGAGAAAATTATCTCTGGAAGCTCTCTTCGCTTTGATTTAGTGTTGTCAAAGATTTTTAATCTCAGTAGAAGTGATGTCCAAAGATTGTTTTTAAATAATAAAGTGAAACGAAATCACATAATAACCAATAAATACAAAAGTGATTTAGACGAAGGTGATATTGTATCATTAAGAGGGTATGGACGCTTCAAACTAGTTGAAGTACTCGGGACGACAAGAAAAGGAAACATTCAAATAAAAGTTAATCTTTTTTATTGATTGACGAAAGAGATAATATTAGATATAATTCTAGTAAATTAAAAAGGCTTTGATAGAGGCAAGTAATATTTAATAAGTTTTTAGAGAGTCGATGTATGGTGAAAATCGACAGCTTAAAAATATGAAAAATCACTCTTGAGCTGATTTGTGAAATCATAGTAGCAAATACCGGTTGATTCACCGTTATAAAATCATATAAGATATTGTGATTTCAATAAATCAGGGTGGTACCGCGGAAAAATTTCGTCCCTATACGTTTAAGTATAGGGATTTTTATATTTAAGGGGTGGAAAAATGTATAAAGAACTAAGTAAAGAAAGCAATAAAGAAAAAGAATTGGAATTAAGTAAATATTGGGAAGAAATCGATCTTTTACATCAAAGTGTGGAATCGAGAAAAGAAAATGATGGATTTGTCTTTTATGATGGCCCACCGACAGCAAATGGAATGCCGGGTCTTCATCATGTCGTGGCAAGATCGTTGAAAGACTCAGTATGCCGCTACAAAACAATGCAAGGTTATCAAGTGAAGAGAAAAGCTGGATGGGATACACATGGACTACCTGTTGAAATTGAAGTCGAGAAAAAACTCAAGCTTTCTAGCAAACAAGACATTGAAACGTATGGTATTGAAGCTTTTAATAAACAATGTAAAGATTCTGTTTTTGTATATGAAGAAGCATGGAGACAACAAACAGAAAGAATGGCTTATTTAGTAGATATCGATGATCCGTATGTTACTTTGAACAACGAGTATATCGAATCGGTTTGGTGGATACTCAACAAATTCTTCGAAGAAGGTTATATTTACGAAGGACATAAAATACTACCGTATTGCGCTAGATGTGGAACAGGACTTGCAACACATGAAGTGGCGCTTGGATATCAGGAAATCAAATCTGAAACTGTTTATGTTAAATTTAAAAGAAAAGACATGGATGAATATTTCTTGGTATGGACAACCACACCTTGGACGTTGGCATCCAATGTTGCGTTGACTGTTCATCCAAAAGAAACATATGTAAGAGTCAAGCAAGAAGGAACAACATATATCATTGAAAAAACTTTATCGAAAGTAGTAATGGGCGATGATATTGAAGTTGTCGATGAATTTTTGGGAAAAGAGTTGGAATATGTTGAATATGAGCAATTGATGCCATTTTTAAAGCTAAACAAAAAAGCATTCTATGTGACTTTGGGTGACTACGTTACTACTGGAGACGGAACAGGTATTGTTCATACAGCACCTGCTTTTGGTGAAGATGACTATAATATCGGTAGAAAATACGATTTGCCTGTACCTCAACCAGTTGATGCGGACGGTAAATATACCGAGACACCATGGAAGGGTACATTTGTTATCGATGCAGACCCTGAAATCGTCAGGTGGCTTAGAGAAGAAGGAAAACTTTATAAAAAACAAAAGATGGTACATAACTATCCACATTGTTGGAGATGTAAAACACCATTATTATATTCAGCAAAACCAAGCTGGTATATCGAGATTACTAAATTAAAAGACAAACTGATTGAAAACAACAATACTGTCAATTGGTATCCTGATTATGTAGGAGAAAAAAGATTTGGAAACTGGCTGGAGAATTTAAACGACTGGGCGATTTCCAGAAGTAGATATTGGGGTACTCCTCTTAATATTTGGAGATGTGAATGCGGTCATACAGCTTCAGTGGGCTCGATTCAAGAGTTGACTGAAAAGGCGATTGAAGATATCGATCAAAGCATTGAACTTCACAGACCTTATGTAGATGATATACATCTTACTTGTGATAAATGCGGCGGAGTGATGACAAGAGTTCCTGAAGTAGTGGATGTTTGGTTTGATTCAGGGGCAATGCCTTTTGCTCAGCACCATTATCCATTTGAACATAAAGAAGATTTCGAGGAATTATTCCCAGCAGACTTTATCTGTGAAGGTATCGATCAAACAAGAGGATGGTTTTACTCGCTTTTAGCAATTTCTACATTTGTAATGGGAATATCTCCTTATAAAAATGTTCTGGTAAACGATTTGCTTCTTGATAAAGACGGTAAGAAGATGTCTAAATCAAAGGGAAACACAGTTGATTCATTTGATCTGTTCGACAGATACGGCGTCGATGCTGTTCGTTGGTATTTGAATTATGTTTCACCGGCGTGGTCTCCTACAAAATTTGATGAAGATGGTCTTAAGGAAGTAAACAGCAAATTCTTTAGAACGTTGGAAAATGTTTATAATTTCTTTACACTATATGCGAACATCGATGGAATAGATGCTACAGACTTCCATGTTGAACATAAGGAAAGACCAGAACTCGATCAGTGGGTTTTATCTAAATTAAATAATCTGACAAAGGCGGTCACTGCTGATTTAGAAGTATACGATTTAACTAAAGCGGTTAGAAAAGTTCAAGAGTTTGTAAGTGAAGACTTATCGAATTGGTATATCAGAAGAAGCAGAAGAAGATTCTGGAGTACTGAACTAGATCAAGATAAAAAATCTGTTTATAATACTACCTATGAAGTTCTTGTAGATTTGGTAAAATTGGTTGCACCGATCGCACCTTATATTTCTGAACAAATTTATAGAAATTTAACTGATGAAGTATCTGTTCATTTAGCAGATTATCCAGAAGTCGATGAAGAATTAATCGATGAAAAAATAGAAACTAGAATGGACTTGGTTAGAACGATAGTAGGGCTGGGTAGAGCCGCTAGAGAATCAGTTAAGATCAAAGTTAGACAGCCGATTCAAAAGGTATTTATAAATGGCAAGGACAAGGTTTTGATTGAAGATTTATCACCTTTGATTATGGAAGAACTGAATGTAAAAGAAGTAGGCTTTGTGGATAATGTGAAAGAGTACATGAACTTTTCATTAAAACCTAACTTTAGAGCCTTGGGACCAGTATTGGGTAAGGATATGGGGTTATTCTCCAAAGCACTGCAAAATGTCGACCCTGGTGCTGTTGTAAAAGCTTTTGATGAAGGAAAAACTGTTACTATCAAGCTTAGTGATGAAAAGTCAGTGGAAGTAGATAGTGAGCAATTAGTGGTAAATATCTCGTCAAAAGAAGGATTCACAGTTGAAATGGAGAATAATGTATTTGTCATCCTAGATACAACATTGACTGATGAATTGGTAAACGAAGGATATGCTAGAGAATTTATTTCTAGGGTTCAACAAATGAGAAAGAGCAACGACTTTGAGGTTTCTGACAACATTAAGATTTATTATGATTCTTCAGAGGAATTCTCGAATGCATTGAAATTATATGAAGATTACATCAAAGATGAAACTCTTGCTGTAGAGATTAATCCTTTAGGTGATAAAACATACGAAGAACACAATTTAAACGGTCATGAGACAAAATTATTCCTTGAGAGAATATAGTCATTTAATATAGCTGGGGAAAACCCAGCTATATTTTTAGGAGAATGAATATGGAGAAATTTGAATATTATATTGAATCAAATCATGTTGATGAGAGAATAGATAAATTTATTACTGAGCAGTTCAGCGATTATTCACGTAGCTTTGTTCAAAATTTGATAACAAATGGAAATGTGAAAGTCAATGAAAAAATCAGTATAAAAAAGAATTATAAATTATCATTGGGTGATGAAATAGAAATTGAGATACCAGAACCAGAAATACTCGATGTGAAACCGGAAAATATTCCAATAGAAATTATTTACGAAGATGATGATATTTTGGTCATCAATAAAGAAAAAGGTATGGTCGTGCATCCGGCTCCAGGAAATTATACCGGGACTCTAGTGAATGCGCTAATGTATCACAGTGAAAGGCTTTCTTCAATAAACGGCGTAATACGCCCGGGAATTGTACATAGGATAGATAAAAACACATCAGGTTTGCTGGTTGTTGCAAAAAATGATTTTGCACATAATTTTTTATCGGAAGAGCTGAAAACCCATGACATTGAAAGAATTTATTATGCTGTTGTACATGGGAAAATCACTTCTAGTGGAACGGTTAATAAACCAATCGCCAGGAATCCAAAAAACAGACTGAAAATGGCCATTGTTTCAGGGGGAAGAGAAGCTATCACTCACTATGAACCAATTAAAAACTATGGAAATGATGATACTTTACTAAAAATAAGGCTCGAAACGGGAAGAACACATCAGATTAGAGTGCATTTGCAGTCGATCGGGTATCCGATTCTAGGAGATCCCATGTACGGTGTAAAAAAGGAAAAGATAAAACACGATGGACAACTCCTTCATGCTAAGGAACTTATATTGACCCACCCGAGCACTTTAGAAGAGATGCATTTCGAATCGGAATTGCCAGGCTACTTCAAAGATATTATTGGTAAATTAGAAAGGATTTATGATAGAGATGGAATTTAAAGCTTTGTTATTGGATTCAAAAGCAATGAATCGTTCAATTATGCGTGTTTCGCATGAGATTATTGAAAAAAATAAAGGTGTTAAAGATGTCGTGCTGATCGGTATTCAGACAAGAGGGGTGCCGTTGGCTAAGAGGATATCAGATAAAATCGAGGAAATTGAAGGAAAAAAAGTACCTTTTGGTACTTTGGATATTACTTTGTATAGAGATGACCTGACAAAAGTCGGCGATGGTCCTGTTGTTAAAGAAACTAAAATAGATGTTTCTTTAGATGATAAAATTGTCATTTTAATCGACGATGTAATATTCACCGGAAGAACCGTTAGAGCCGCTATGGATGCTATATTTAAAAAGGGAAGACCAAGATCGATACAATTAGGGGTGTTGGTAGACAGAGGGCATAGAGAACTGCCCATCAGGGCGGATTTCATCGGTAAAAATGTACCGACTTCGTTAAAAGAAGTCATCAAGGTAAGACTTAGTGAAATAGATAATGTAGATGAAGTGGTAATATATAAAAAATAATGCAACATGATTAAGTGGCTTAGGAAATATTTCTTAAGCCATTTTTATATTGTAAATTTAATTGGCAGAATATGGGATTTGTATAGATAAATATTGGGAAAGAATAGAAAAATATACCTAATAATGTTAATGTAAGAATATAGATAGAAATTTTATATCATGGAGATTTCGTTTTATTTACAAATATACTTATTTGGCTTATAATATAAGTATATTTGTAAAGTGAGGTGATGGATATGAATAACCGTAAAAAATTAGAAAAACTCATTAAACAACACCATGGAACAATTTTAAGTGCTGATCTTGATAAGTATGAAATTCCGAGAACATACCTTTCGGTGTTGGTTGCTGAAGGAAAACTAGAGAGGGTCGACAGAGGAATTTATGTCTCATCAGATTCAGTTGAAGATGCGATGTTTGCAATGCAAAGCAAGTATTCTAAACTGATTTACTCTCATGAGACTGCACTCTATTTACATGGTCTGTCAGATCGGACGCCTTTTGAATATTCAGCAACTGTCCCCAGCGGGTACAAAGTGGTGGAAAATGTCTCAGAGCGGTTTAAAGTATATTACATCAAGAAAGATTTATATGCTATGGGTGTAACCGATACAAACACTTTATTTGGAAATGTTATAAAGGTATATAACCTTGAAAGAACAATCTGTGATATTGTACGGAGTAGAAATCGAATTGATATTCAAATTTTGAATGAAGCACTAAAGCGATTTGTAAAAATAAAGTCGGCAGATTATTCGCTACTCATGGAATATGCAAAGAAACTCAATGTAGAAACAGTGATAAAGAATTACTTGGAGGTGCTCCTATGAGTGGTAAAGCCATGAGTTTAAAAGCAAAAATTAGAAATCTTGCAAAGAAGAAAGATATGTCAGCGCAAGTTGTATTGCAAAACTACATGTTTGAGAGATTTCTTGAAAGGTTGTCAAAATCGGACTATAAGGATAAGTTCATCCTGAAAGGTGGAATGTTGATTGCTGCATTGGTTGGCATTGATAATCGAGCTACAATGGATATGGATGTAACGATTAAGAATTATCCATTCAATAGCGACGCATTGACAGAGGCTATCAAAGAGATTTGTAATGTAGAAGTCGATGATGATGTAGCATTTTCATTTTTAGGAATTGATTCTATAAGAGATGACGATGCATATGGCGGCTATAGAGTAAGCATGCAAGCTGATTATGAAACCATTATTACCCCAATGCAGATTGATATTACTACAGGTGATGCTATAACACCAAAAGAAATTTTATATCTTTTCAAGATGATTTTTGAGGAAGAGACCATTTGTGTATGGGCATATAATATTGAAACGGTTCTGGCTGAAAAGGTTGAAACTATTTTGAGAAGGGGAGAGTTGAATACTAGACCAAGAGATTTCTATGATGTTTATATTTTAACCAAAACTCAGCCTTTTGATGGCTCACTATTCGCAGAAGCTATAAGAAAGACAACAGACCATCGAGAAACTGCCCATATTTTATATGAGACTCAAAAGAGGATTGAAGATCTTGAAAATAGTGAAACTTTGGAAAAAAGATGGCTGAAATATACCCAAAATTACAGATACGCTGAAGATATCTCTTATGAAGATGTGATTGAAGCGTTAAGAATGATGATGCAATAACTTCAATGGTACATATAGACAGAAAAAAATTTGATGGTTGAAAACTATAATAGCAGATTTGTTAACGTTTGAGATAGGTGAAAAAAACTTAAACCAACTTAGTGGAAAACTAAGGGAATGAAATCCGTAAAAATATTGACAAATTAAAGTTTGGGGAATATAATCCTTATTAAGAGGTGAGTGAGATGATTCCAAGAACAGAATGCTTAGACTTTCTCATACGGTCAAAAGATAAACAATTGATTAAAGTGATCTCAGGAATAAGAAGGTGTGGAAAATCAACATTATTTGAGATTTATAAAGATTACTTACTTGATCAGGGTATAGATCAGGAACAACTTATATTTATCAATTTTGAAGATCTTCGTTACAATCATTTGCGAGACTATATGAAACTTTTTTTATATGTAATGGAAAGAGTTCAACTAGATAAAATGAACTATATTTTTTTAGATGAGATTCAGCATGTACCGGAATTTGAACGAGTTGTTGATAGTCTGTTTATACAAAAAAATGTAGATATTTATATTACTGGATCAAATGCATATTTTATGTCTAGCGAATTGGCAACACTTTTGTCCGGGAGGTATATCGAATTAAAAATGTTGCCTTTATCATTCAAGGAGTATTGTAGTGGCACAGATATTCAAAAGTCAATCACGGAAAAGTATCGAGATTATCAAATAAACAGTTCTTTTCCATATGCAATAAGTATTATGAATGACAAAAAATTGGTTATAGATTATCTGGAAGGAATATTTAATACAGTTATTCTCAAAGATGTTGTTGCAAGAAACAAGATTGCTGATGTAGTGATGTTGGAAGATGTGGTGAAGTTCTTGTTTCATAATATCGGTAATCAAACATCTATAACAAGAATTGCTAATACGATGACTTCAGATGGCAGAAAAATCGATCCAAAAACAGTAGAAAAATACATTAGAGCGTTGACTGAGAGTTTGATTATCTACAAAGCAAAAAGATACAATATCAAGGGTAAGCAGTACCTGAAAACTTTGGAAAAATACTATGTAGTTGATATAGGTCTACGTTATATGTTGTTGGGAATGAGTCAAACAGATGTAGGACATATTCTTGAGAATGTTGTTTATCTTGAATTAATACGCAGAGGATACGATGTATATGTCGGCCAATATGGTGATATGGAAGTTGATTTTGTGGCAATGAACGAACATGGGATAGAATATTTTCAAGTAGCTGCTACAGTAAGAGACGAAAAAACATTGAATAGAGAGCTTAAACCATTACTTAAAATCAATGATCATTATCCAAAATATTTATTGACTTTAGACGAAGATCCTGAAGGTGACTATTTAGGTGTTAGAAGAATGAATGCACTAGATTATTTCCTGAAATAATCGAAATCTATGGGTGACATGGAAAGCTCCGAAAAACTAGCATAAATTTCGTGAAAATTTCTCTTAGTGAATTATTATTCATTTTACAGGTTATGGTGACGTTTAATGACAATCAGACATTCGAACATTTTAGAATTTATTAATTTGAAATCAGATAAAAAATACTAATAACGTGAAGATATGTTTTTTCTTAAAATTGGGTATTAATATCAAGTATTATATATTTAAAAATTGGAATGTTTTTCTTTACAAATATAGGTTTTGCGGAGAATAAAGTCAATGTTGTATAGAATAAGGCGAAAATTGCTTCTGAAACTAAAAGGGGGATATACATTGAAAGCTATACATATTCTTAAAGTAATAGGGAGGATTTTCGATAAATTCATTAAGTATTTGGTAAAAGGAAGTTGGAAACGAATTATTATTTTGGTGGCAATCATTATCTTCGCATTGATGCTTGTTAATTTTGCAGCCTACGAATTCGGATTCTTTGATTATTGGATTCAGCAGCCATCCAGTAACCCGGAAGAAACTGTTCAAAGTGCAATTGAAAACCAACTGGAAAAAGAATATACACTAAATGTAGAGATAGAAGAAATTAAAATTGATGAAGCTGAAACTGAGCGCGTTGTCGAAAGATACTTGGGAAGTGAATTGGCAGAAAAAAGAGGATGGACAGAAGAGGATCTGCTAGAACGGTTTGTAGTTGTATATGCAAAATATGATGCGGAATATGATCATACGAAGACTTTTCTTGAGGACGGATATTTAGAGCAATACTTCTATCTATTACAAGACAAAAAAAGTGGAGAATGGACTATTGTAGATAATTCAAGTCCTTCAACAGTCAATAGGGATTTGTTGTATTTGGATCAAGGTGCGATTGATGGAAGAATTCATATCGACAAGATTGATGAATTGTTCAATGAAAACGATATTGATGGTTTAGAAGAGTATATGTCATCATTGAATTTAAAAGAGCTGCTGGAAACAGGTGCAGAACTTGGAGAAGAAAGCAGAATCAACAGTGCTGGAATGTTCCTAGCT
>DAOUQP010000186.1 GCA_030625575.1 Eubacteriales bacterium
AGAATATCTAAAACAAGATTTCAATGAAATAATTTCTGTTGAGAACCCGCAGTTTACTGGAGCAATTGGATGTTGTCATTATGGAAATACAATTTTAAGAAAAAAGGTGGTATAGATGTTTATTTTAAAAGCAGAACATAATTTTGATAGTGCGCATTTTCTACATGGTTATGAAGGCAAATGCAGCAATATTCATGGACATAGATGGAAAGTAGAGGTCGAGGTGCAGAGTGAAACCTTGATTGAAGGTGGCAAATTAGACGGAATGGTTGTCGATTTTGGAGACCTAAAAAAAGATTTAAAAGAAATAGTCGATTATTATGATCATTCACTTATAATTCAAAAAGAAACTATGAGAAAACAGACTCTTAGTTGTTTAAAAGAAGATGGATTCAAAATAATTGAAATAGATTTTAGACCTACAGCTGAGAATTTATCGGTTTTTTTCTGTAAAGAGATGCAGAAAAAGGATTACCTTGTAAAAAGGGTAGTGGTAAACGAAACGCCGACAAATAGTGCAGCATATGAACCAGGCGAGGTGAGACAGTAGTGAGTTATAAAATTGTAGAAAGATTTGTAAGCATAAATGGTGAAGGACAATTAACAGGTCAACTTGCTGTGTTTATTAGATTTGCAGGGTGTAATTTAGAATGCAGTTATTGCGACACAAGATGGGCAAATGATAAAGGTGCAAGTTATGAATCGATGACAAAAGAAGAAATATATTCATATATTAAATCGACTAAGGTAAAGAATGTAACCCTCACAGGAGGAGAACCATTATTTCAAAATGATATATATGAATTGATAGAGATGCTTTGCCTAGATGATAATCTAAACATCGAGATAGAGACAAATGGAAGTGTTGATATTAAAGAATTCAAGAGGATAAAAAACAATCCACCGAGATTTACTATAGATTATAAGCTTCCTTCTAGTGGAATGGAAGATAAAATGCTTATGGATAATTATGAATCAGTTAATATAAGCGATACAATGAAGTTTGTAGTTGGAGGCACTAGAGATTTAATCAGAGCGAAGTCTATAATTGATGAGTATAGACTGATCGACAAAACAAGGGTATATTTCAGTCCTGTCTTTGGACAAATATCATTAGAAGACATAGTAGATTTTATGATAAGCAATGCAATGAATGGGGTTTCACTTCAGATGCAATTACACAAGATAATATGGAATCCCGATAAAAGGGGAGTATAGATATGAATAAAGAATCTGCAGTAGTAGTTTTTAGCGGTGGACAAGATAGCACGACATGTTTATTTTGGGCAAAAAAGAGATTTAAAGAGGTAATCGCTATATCCTTTGATTATAATCAAAAACATAAACAAGAATTAGATTGTGCAAAGAATATCTGCAATAAATACGATATAGAACATCATATTCTTGATATGTCTCTACTTAATCAATTAGCACCAAATTCTTTAACAAGAGCGGATATAAAAGTTGACAAGGATAAGCCAAAAGATGGACTTCCAAATTCTTTTGTATACGGCAGGAATCTTCTTTTTTTAACTTTTGTTTCTGTATTTGCGAAGCAAAGAGAAATAAATCATATAATAACAGGTGTTTCTCAAAGTGATTTTAGTGGTTATCCAGATTGTAGAGATGTTTTTGTAAAATCTACAAATGTTACACTGAATTTGGCAATGGACTTTGAATTTATAATTCATACACCACTTATGTGGATTGATAAAGAAGAAACATGGAAATTAGCGGATGATCTTGGAGTACTCGATATAATTAAAAGTGAGACATTGACATGCTATAATGGAATTATAGGTGATGGATGTGGAGAATGCCCTGCTTGCATATTGAGAAATAACGGGTATAAGAATTTTATTAACAAAAAGATAAAATAATTCTCATTAAAGTTATAGAAAGGAAAAACTTAGGCTTATGAATAAACAAGAGATGATAATAGACTATGCTTTTTCTATCGGATTTCATCAAATTGGTTTTGGAAAAGTAAGAAGATTTGATGAACTTGAAAAAATTTATGCAGATAGAGAATTTTTGGAGTTTGAAGATAGTGATGTAGAAAAACATGTAAATCCTATGATGCATTTTAATGGAGGAAAAACTTTTATCGCACTTGGGTTGTCATATGATTTGGATAAGAGTATTTCTTTAAAGAAAACCGAAGTGAAAGTCGCTTCATCCAACAAGCCTGATTATCATGGAATTATTAGAGAAAAATTGAATGAACTGTTATTTTTCATTGAAAATTCACTTGAATGCAATGGTAAAACTTTTGTTGATATTGAAGGATTAAATGATAGATATGTTGCGTATTTGAGTGGTTTCGGATTTTACGGCAAAAATGGACATATTATTTCACCTTATTTAGGAACGAATTACAACATTGGATATTTGATTATTGATAAAGAATTGAATATGAATAGTATTGCTGTAGGTGATTGCAAGGATTGTGATTTATGTGTAAAAGCTTGTCCGACGGGGGCGATTAAAGGAGATTACACAATTGAAGCTCAGAAATGTCTTTCTTATATCACTCAAAAGAAAAACCTCGGCGATTATGAGGAAATATTAATAAAAGATTGTATTTATGGCTGTGATATATGTCAAAAGGTATGCCCTCATAATCATGTCCTTGGAGATGGACTAGAAAGTGTATTTGACGGTACAAAATTATTAGATTTAAGTAATAGATTATTTAAAAGAGAATATGGCGATTATGATTTCAGTTGGAGAGGATACAGCATTATTAAAAGAAATGTCCTATTAAATTTTAAAAATAGAGAGAGTGATATTTAATTATTTTTGTATTAGTGTATACTTACTATGGGAGAAAAATTTAGGAGGTGCTTTATGTCAAATGTACATGAGTTAGGATATCTTAAAGAAAAGATTCAAGAATTGAAAGATCAAGGA
>DAOUQP010000059.1 GCA_030625575.1 Eubacteriales bacterium
ATCAGATTCAAACAAACCTTTATCGGTATGCATTAAAATTTTTCCATTTACTTCTTCCGCTTTACTGATTGAAGTTGAATTGAAAACCTTTATTCCTTCTCTCTCAAAAGCAGTCTCTAGAACTCTAGCCGCTTCTTCATCACCGTTGGGAATCAAATGTGGATCCATTTGAACCAAAACAACATCGCTACCCAACCTGGAAAAAGCCTGTGCCATCTCACTACCTATAGCACCGCCGCCGATTATTGAAAGTTTTTTAGGAATTGATTTCAGTTGAAACATGTTTGAATTTGTAAGTATATGAATGTCTTTCAACCCTGGAATAGGCGGTATGAAAGGCATTGTGCCAGTTGCGATGAAAATTAAATCAGCTGTATATTTTTCATCATTTACTTCGACAGTGTTTTCATCTATCAACCTTGCATATCCTTTTTCAATAACCAAATCGACCAAATCAAATTTTTTCAATAAATTTGGACCTGTGAGCATCTCTAATTGCTTTTGTACAACTTGAAGTGGATCAACAACTTCTACCTCGCCTTTTAAAGAAAGGCCGAAGTTATCTAGATGCTCTATCGCTTCTTTATGAGCTGCAGCCTTTAAAAGAGACTTGCTTGGAATACATCCACTATTCAAACACTCTCCACCGACTCTATTTGCATCGATACCCAATACTTTTAACCCCATATTTGACGCCATGCCTGAAACTGTCATTCCCGCCGGCCCCATACCTATAACAATCAAATCATATTTTTTCATAATAACCTCCATAAAACTCATTGCTATTTTTTTATAGCCATTTATATGTTATACCCGATATATATTACTTTAAATACAATGAGTATTCTAAATTCAATACACTCTTGTTTACTTTCCAATTCTCGCAGTAGATTCCCAATTCATTATAAAATTTCTTTGAATGGTCCGGATGTTTCAAATGCACCATTTCATGCATCAAAACATAATCGATGATCTCAATTGGTGCATGCACCAAATGGATATTTAGATGAATAATCATTCTACCCGGATAACATGTTCCCCATCTTTTTTTCATTCTCCAAGGTTTTATAACGAGATCAGAGCTTTCATAATCAGACATTTTAATAATAACTCTATCAAATGAATCTCTAAATACTTCATTGGAAAAATCCTTTTTCCAACTATTGAACAACTCATTATTATACTCAATGGATTCATGATTTTTTGAGTAAACGAGAATTTTATCTTCCCAAAATTCAACCTTGTTTACTTTTGAAGGCAAAATTTTAATCTGATAATTCTTACCTAAAATTTTCACCCCGACATTTTGATCCATTTCAAATCTGTTTTCTTCCTTCTTTGCCAATACTCTTCTCTTTTTTTCAATCCAATCATACTTGGATAAAACGAATTTATCTATTTCGGCTAAAGATAAACTCAAAGGCGAACTGATCCAAATGCTTTGATCAGGTTTGATTTTCAAAATGAGATTTTTCATCTTCTTTTTTTCTATAGTGTATTCTAAACGAATTTTACCCTCATTTATTTCTCTTCTGATCTTCTGTCCCATAAATATCTTCCTTTTAATTTACTTTTGTCCAATGCCGCCGATAAATATATTTTTAAATTTTTTATCGACAATTGTAACATCTATACCCACATCTTCAAATCTCATTATTGTATCTCTATTTAAATTACAACCACCTGTAAAAGATTTCCACGAAGGATTAGCTTTATTGAAAAGCTTTTTCATCCATCCACCTTCTGGCTCTACATGTTCTATGAAATAAATTTTCCCATCATCTTTTAAAACCCGTTTAACTTCATTCAAACCCTCTACTACATTCTCGACGCTACAAAATACCAGAGTAAAAACTACGCTGTCAAAACTTTTATCTTCGAAGTGTAGTTTCTGAGCATCACCTTCCACCATTTGGATCTTAGGACATGTTTTCTTAGCTTTTTCTTCTAAACTCTTTTTGAATTGTATATCAAGATAGGTTAATGAATTTATCAAATTCCTATCGTAATATTTTAGGTTGACTCCAGTTCCTGGACCTAATTCCAAAACGTCACCGTGAACATCAGAGAGTATTTTTTTTCTGAGTTTATCCAATCCTCTTTTTTCAAAATAAAACATAAATGCATCATATCCTAAAGTTCCCAAGTCCATATAGATTCTCCTTAACTTTTCTTATAAGTATACCATTATAACTTTTCATTTGGAATTAGTTTGGTATAATGATAACGGTGATAAAATGAAAATATTTATAGATGCCGATGGCTGTCCAGTCATCGAAGATACAATTAATATTGCAAAACAATATGATTTAGACGTAATTATCGTTAAAAACTATGCGCACCATATCGAAAACGATTATGCAACGATAATAACTGTTGACATTTCAAGAGACAGCGCCGATTTCTACATAGTCAATCACAGTCAAAGCGGAGATATTATCGTTACTCAGGACTACGGATTGGCTGCAATGGGACTTGCAAAGAATTCAAATATAATTACACAAAACGGACTGATAATTACAAATGAAAATATTGACAAATTGTTAAACCAAAGACATTTAAATCAAGAAATGAGAAGAAAACATAAAATCTATACACATATCAAAAAAAGAAAAACCTCAGATACCACTACTTTTAAAGAAAATATTATCCAACTTATTGAAAAGGCCTTAGCAATATAGCTAAGACCTTTTTTCTATGATCATTTTTTCTCTAATCTGTTTCTTAAATAAATATTTGTAAAGTGAATCTCTTTCGTTTTCAGGTATATTTTCATATTCAGCTATAAAACGATAGTCGTCGTTAAAAAGATAATGTCTAATCATTCGTATGTTAACATTAAAAACTTCACTCATTGAATCTACTTCAAGTTTAAATCGCATATTTCCAATTTCTATTTTATTTTTTAATATTTGACTTCCTATAGCTGAATCAACTATAAACCCAAGTCCTTTGGCTCCTATTCTAAAAATCATCACTGGAACACTCTTCATTTCTAAAATCAAATCCCCGCGAGTAACCCAATTTACTGAAAATAATTGATCGCTTGGGATTCTAATAAGATTCGAAATCTCAATTTGATTGTCCTCGATGCTATCCAACTGAATTTGGTACTCATATAAATTATCAAGATAAACATAACTAATCTTAGCATTCATAATTGATTCTAATGAATCAATTTCCTTTAACATATTCTTGTCTTCAAAACCAAATTTCATAACACTTGAAAAATGATTTAAATTACCCAAAATTGTATGGTGTTGACCTGTTAGCTTATTGATATAATTCAAAGAAGTATTTGGAATATATTTCAATATGTTTATATCGATATAATATTTATTATCATAGACTTCTCGCAATACATCAATCATCACTGGAACCAATTTTGGATTGAACTGAGTACCTGAACATCTCTTCAGTTCTTCTACTATATTTTCAAAAGTTCCAGCTCCAGCATAAGGCTTGTTTGAACGCATGGCATCAACTGCGTCACAGATACCTATGATTTGGCTGAGGTATGGAATTTCATCTTCTTTTAAACCATCAGGATACCCTTTACCATCAAACCTTTCATGGTGATATCTCGTATATTTAGGTACTTCTTCTAAAACATCTATACCAGAAAATATATTGGTAGCGATTTGACAGCTCATCTCTGAATGAGTTTTAATAACTTCAAATTCTTCATCTGTCAATTTTTCTTCTTTATTCAAGATCTCTGCAGGGATATAAATCTTGCCGACATCGTGAATTATCGAGGCAAAATAAATATTTATTTTTTCAATCGAATTCAATTCAAGCTTAGTTGCCATTTCAAGTGCTAAATTTGCAACATTATTCATATGATAAGGCATGTAGCTATATTTAATTTTCAATATTTCAGTAAATTGATCGATAGAATCAAATACTTTATTGTAATTGATCAATTGATATTTAAAATTATTCAATTCTTCTAAAAATATTTCTAAATGATGATTATTGGTAATGTGTTTTTTTACATCATTTACACTTTTCTCTTTTTTTACAGAAAAAACTAGAAAACCATAAGCATTTTTATTATACTTCGATGTGTTTTTGAATAAAATATAAATTTCAAATTTTGACTGATTAAAAATAAAAAGTGAAGGATCGTCAATTATCTGATAACTGAAATTATGAAAACTATAATCAGTTTTTTCAAGTTCTATTTTTCTATCCTTTATCATGGTCATATATTTATTCAAAATTTTATTTTCAATATCAAATTCATTAGAAGAGTACGAATACATATCTTGATTTTTAAAGGTGTTTCTAAAATAAATGTGAACATCATTAAAAACAAATCCATTTTTCAAAGAATTAAGCCTTTCATTGATATATTCATCATAATCCAATAAATTCAGTACACTTGAGCCAATCAAAATTCACCACGATAAATAACATTTTCATCTATATCTTTTAAACTGTTGCATCCGGTCATAATCATCGCATCTTTCAATTCTTTTCCTATTTGCTCGGTGTAAGACTTGACAGCCTCAGTTCCTCCACCGTAAGCTGCAACAGCATACGGTCTTCCTATCAACACAGCATCTGCACCTAACGCCAAAACTTTCAGCACATCATGACCGCTTCTAATTCCACCATCGATAAATATTTTCATTCTGCCATTAACAGCCTTCGCTATTTCCGGTAAAACTTCTATAGTCGCTGGTGTATGATCCAATACTCTGCCGCCGTGATTGGAAACTACAATACCATATGCCCCTGCATCCAGCGCCTTCAACGCGCCCTTAACTGTCATAATACCTTTTACTACAAATGGCATTTTTGCATGTTCAACATACGCTTTTAAATCCACTTCAGATTTTGGACTCACCGGTTTTCCTTCAAGGGCTAAAATCGATAAACCAGCAGCATCGACATCCATCGCTACGGCCATTGCCTTAGTTTCAGCAGCGCGGTCTAGTTTATGAAATATTTCTTCGTTTTCCCAAGGTTTAATGGTAGGTACTCCAACACCTTCAACTTCTCCGAGTGCTTCAATCGGACCTTCAAAATGTTCTTTTTTCACACCATCACCCAAGAATCCGGCACCGCCACCCAATTTGCATCCTTGTAAAATATGTTTGGAATATTCGTAATCTGTCAGTTTGTCACCGTAGATTGTATAGAGTCCTCCAATAGGAGCAGCAAAAACAGGAAGTTCAAAAGTCTTTCCAAACAACTCAACAGAAGTATCTACTTCTTCAGGAGTATATAAAGTATCCATATTCAATAGAATTTCTTTTATTTTATTATAATTTCTTATAAATCCAGATCCGGATCCTTTCCCTCCTACTCCTGGAATTTCTCCACGACAAACAATGCCATTGCATTCATTACATGCCCGGCATGAAAAACCTTTAATATTTCTTACATTTTTTTGAGCTTCAATAAAATTCATGATTTTTTGTTAAAGAAAAAATATAATGATTCTTTACTTTATATTTTCTTTTAACTTCCTCCTTCGCTATTTAATCTGTATTTTCTATGATTCAACAATAAAATCGTATATTATCCATTTATCATCAGTATTTATAAAAGTGATTTCATGATAAATTATGTGTTTAAAAGGCTCTTCATATATTTTAATTACAACTGTTGCTTTATTTTCTTTTTTAAATTCATCTATGTATCCATCAACCTCTATACTTTTAATATTCCGTCCTCTAGTTTTTAAAATTGTATTATTAATACTACTTAGGGCGTACTTGGAAGTATTACTGCTAAAATAATCATGTTGTCCTAAATAAATGCTCTCAGAAGTTTCGATAGCCAACAATTCAATTTCTTCTTGTCTTCTATCGACAACTAATCCTTCTTTATAGTTAATTGCAACAAACACAATAAACAATATAAATATCACTTCAATAAATAATAAACTTTTTTTCATTTTTGTCCTCTCCTATAATTCCTCTTCCCCTTATTATACATTTTTTGTAGAATAGAATAAAAGAGAAAAAATAAAATTTGCAAATAAATTTATTAAAAGGAAAGGTGGTGAAACCTAGTTTTTTAAAAAACTAGGTGTTTATGAACAAATTTGGTCATATTGGAATATAAATAATTTGGAAAAATCAAAAAAATTTTACACCAAAATTATGGAGTGTGAAATCATTAAAGAATATACTTACCCTGAATCAACTATTATCTTTCTAGATGCAGGAGGTACAATTATTGAACTGATTTACAAAGAATCAAATAAAGAGCGCACTATTAATGGTCCTATCGACCATATGGCTTTCAAAGTAGACTCTTTAAATGAAAAAATCGAGATGCTGAAAAATAATGATATCGAGTTATTAGGCGAGCCAAGAATTGTCGGCACAGCAAGAATTGCTTTTTTCAACGGTCCAAACAATGAAAGATTCGAGTTTGTAGAGAAATATAATGGATAAATTTAAACTTAAGGAGATTTTATAAATATGTTATTGAATTTTAATGATCCAACTACTCAAAAGATACTATATACAATTACTACATTATTAGCTTTATCTATCATCTATAAATATCTACTTAAATTTTTACACAAAAAAATTGATGATGTACAGAAATATTATAAAACCAGAAAAAACATTACTTATATTTACTTTTTTATTGTTCTTGTAATATCATTCTTCATATGGTTCGAAGGTTTAGATAATCTATCGACTTATTTTGGATTGCTGTCAGCCGGTATCGCAATTGCATTAAAAGACTTTATAACAAATTTTGCTTCTTTTCTATTTATTATTCTCAGAAAGCCGTTTGAAGTTGGTGATAGAATCGAAATAGATGGTGTTGCCGGTGATGTTATCGATCAGCGCCCTTTCCAATTCACAATAATGGAGATTGGCAATTGGGTTCATGCAGATCAAAGTACTGGAAGGATAATTCATATACCTAACAATAAAATACTTACACATCCTATTGCAAACTATTCAAAAGGCTTCAGCCATATATGGAACGAACTTGAGGTTTTAATAACTTTTGAAAGCGACTGGAAAAAAGCCAAGATCATTCTCGGCAACATTGCAGATAAATATAACTCGGACTTCAGTAAAAACGCTGAGAAAGAATTACTTGAAGCATCAAAAAAATTTATGATTTTTTATAATAATTTGACACCCATCGTTTATACCAACGTCCAATCGGATGGTGTATTATTGACTCTAAGATACTTGACTAATCCTAGAGCACGACGTTCATCTTCTGAAAAACTTTGGGAAGAAATCTTGGAGGCATTCGAGAAAGAACAAAATATTCAGTTGGCTTATAAAACAATGAGAGTAATCAACTGAAACTTCTGTTCAAGAAATAAGATATCAGTGATATAATTCATATTGTCATATGATGACAATTAAACTTAAAGGTGATGTAACTATGTATGAAATAATTTTTCTTTTTATGATTTATTCTATTATCGGTTGGTGCTGGGAAACTTCTTTTGTTTCAATCAGTCAAAAAAAATTAATAAACAGAGGTTTTCTTTACGGACCTTATATCCCAATTTACGGATTTGGAGTTATCGTCATTGTTTTATCGATGAATTTTTTGGCTAATTTTATAAATTTCAATTCAATTTGGAATATTCCTATTGCAATTATATATATTTCCATTGTAGCTTCTGTGTGGGAATACATTGTTTCATATTCATTGGAACTTGTTTTCAATACACATTGGTGGGATTATTCGTATAAAAAATTCAATTTGCACGGTCGAATAGCAATTGATTATTCAATCGGCTGGGGTATTGGCGGTTATATTTTATGGATGTATATCAATAAATATATTTTAATCTTTATGCATGCATTATCAAATACAAGACTTGAAGTATATTTAGCAATTTTCTATACGATATTTATTATTGATACATTTGTTACAATAAGAGAACTGATTACTCTTAGAACAATTATCAAAAGATTATCAACACTTTCTAGTGAATTAGGTGATTTAGCTGTTTACTCAGTTGATATATTAAATGAAGGAATCTCATTTAGTAAAACCAAATTGCAAAATCGAGTATTGTATTTACGCAAAAAAGCAGAGGTTACTTTATCTGAAAGTCAGCAAAACCTACTGGATCGTTATAATAGCTTGCTTGTTAAATCGATAAATGTATCTAGATTTTTTATTACTTATCCAAAAGCATCATCTAAAACGTTTACTAAAATCATTAAAATTCTTCGTTATAAGAGAAGAAATAAACAATAAGATTAGATTTTGTTCTTCCCTACTCATTTCTGTAGAATTAATGTAGGGATTTTCTATTATTTTAAGGAGTTTAAATATGTATAGACAAACTATTGAGGATTTAATAAAACAATTCAATACAAATATAAAAATCGGACTTTCAAATGATCAAGTGGAAATTATTCGAAAGAACCATGGTTATAACGAATTAGAGGAAGCGAAACCTACTCCTCTTTGGAAAAAATTCATTAAAAACTTTAAAGATTTCATGATTTTCATTCTTATAGCTGCAGCAATAATTTCCTTTGTTTTGGGCGAAAAAACCGATGCATTCATAATCATTGCAATCGTCTTGATAAACGCCATTATCAGCACATATCAGGAAATGAAAGCTGAAGAATCCATCTCAGCACTAAAATCTTTAACTGCTCCTAAATGCGTAGTTTTAAGAGATGGTGAAAAAATGGAAATTGATGCAAAGTTTCTAGTTCCTGGTGATGTTGTCTTCATTGAAGCTGGAAATTTTGTTCCGGCAGATGGTAGACTCATAGAATCCAGCAATCTAAAAATGGAAGAATCGACTTTGACAGGAGAATCTCTCCCAGTTGAAAAAAACACAATGCAATTGGATAGTGAAAATTTGCAAATCGGTGATCAAACCAATATGGTCTTCACAGGAACTGTTGTGACATATGGAAGTGGTAAATTCATTGTCACTTCAACTGGAATGAATACTCAGCTTGGAAAAATAGCTACTCTTATAAATGAAGAAAAAGAATCTTTGACTCCATTGCAAATCAAACTTGATGAAATCGGTAAAATAATCGGTGTTATTGTCTTGCTGATAAGTGCAATTATTTTTATTGTTGGAATTGTTCAAGGTAGAGATACTTTCGATATGTTCTTTATTGCTGTCAGTTTAGCTGTGGCTGCAATTCCCGAAGGACTTCCAGCTATTGTAACCATAGTTCTGGCACTTGGAGTGAGACGTCTTTCTCAAAAAAACGCTGTAATAAGAAAATTGCCGGCAGTTGAAACATTAGGTAGCAGTTCTGTAATCTGTTCCGATAAGACTGGAACACTCACACAAAATAAAATGACTGTTATGGACTTTTTCACTATGAGTAATGCGGACAAAAAAACATTGATTATAAGTAGTATTCTTTGTAATGACGCAACAATAACTTCAGAAAATGAAATTGGAGACCCGACTGAAACTGCTCTTATAAGATACGGGCTTGATAATAAATACACTCAAAATAATATCAATGATATCTATCCAAGAATAGATGGTCTTCCTTTTGATTCCGATAGAAAAATGATGACTACTGTCCATACGGATAAAACTTCTTTTGTATCATTTACCAAAGGAGCAGTTGATGAAATCATCACTCGGTGCAATTACGTACTTATCGATGGAATCAAAGTAAAGTTCGATAAAGAAAAAAAGACTCTAGTATTACAAAAAAATAGATTTTTCGCTGAAAAAGCTTTACGCGTTCTCGGTTTTGCAAGTAAAGACTATGAACAACAACCTACTGAAATCACTTCTGAAACAATTGAGGATGATATGACCTTTATTGGATTGCTTGCAATGATGGATCCTCCTAGAGAAGAAGCAAAAATTTCAATAAAGAAATGTCAAGCTGCAGGCATCAAACCAGTTATGATTACTGGAGATCATAAAATTACGGCAACTGTAATTGCAAGAGATTTAGGCATTTTAAAAAATGATGATGAAGTTATTACAGGAAAAGAACTATCTGAAATCAGCGATGATGATTTAATAAATAACGTTCAAAATTATAGTGTATACGCAAGAGTTTCTCCAGAACACAAAGTAAAAATTGTGAAAGCTTGGCAAAGCAACAATCACGTTGTTGCAATGACCGGCGATGGTGTCAACGATGCTCCTGCACTTAGAATGGCCGACATTGGAATTGCCATGGGTAAAGTTGGCACTGATGTTTCTAGAAGCGCAGCATCAATGGTCTTGATGGATGACAATTTCTCTACAATAGTTGTAGCAATTGAAGAAGGTCGAGGAATTTATTCAAATATCAGAAAATCCATCCGTTACCTTTTATCATGTAACTTCGGCGAAATATTCCTACTTCTATTGGCTATGCTGATGAATCTCAAGGTCCCACTATTGCCGATACACATTTTATGGATTAATCTTGTTACTGATAGTTTTCCTGCTTTAGCCCTTGGCGTCGAGCCTAAAGATAAAAACATTCTCGACAAATCTCCAAGGAAAAAAGATGAAGGCATATTTTCCAATGGACTGATATATAAAATTGTATTTGAAGGACTTTTAGTTGGTTTAATCGCACTCGGGATTTTTATTTATGGTTCAAATATTGATATCACAATAGCTAGAACCATGACATTTTTGACTTTGGCATTTTCACAACTTGTTCATTCAATAAATGTTCGCTCTGACGATTCGATTATTTTTGTAAAAGGATTGTTCAGCAATAAATATTCGCTATATGCAATACTTACTTCTGTGCTTCTTCAGATATTCATAGTATCTGTTCCATTCACACAAAAATTATTCAAAGTAACTCACCTATCATTCAATCAGTGGATTATTGTTTTATTAAGCAGTTTAATTCCACTCTTTGTAATTGAATTGATTAAAATCATTAAATCATTAAACAGCAAATAGGCCTTCGGGTCTATTTTTTTTTAATAAAATTTATTTTTTAGGGGACGGTACTTGACAAATGTGATGTTATGTATTATATTGTTTTAAGAGGTGATGCACGTGCCACGAAAAGCGAGAGAGAAAATCCACTTTGGCACTTATTTAATTCAGCAAACTTGTATACCAGAAAAAAAGATTTTTGAAAGCGATATGGATCGTGAAGAGTTCCTAAAAATCATTGAAGATAAGAAAAAACAATTCAACTTTAGAATATATGGTTATTGTTTAGCAGATGACAACAAGTACAAACTGATTATCTATGATAACGGCAGTGATATCTCTAAAATTATGAAATCTATCAATATCAGCTTAGCTTATTACATCAAAGATAGAGGAAAGATTTTCAATGAAAGATATAAAAGCACATTGATTAAAACTCCTGAAATCTTGGAAGACGTTTTAAATAATTTACACAATCACGAACATTGCTGTGAATATGATTTTAACAAAGCTAAAGAGATAATAGATTGTGATGTTTACTTCACTCCTTATGGAAGCACAACTGAAAAAATCTTATATAAGGATAAATTTACTAACGAAGTTTGTATGAAAATCAATCCAAATTGCAAAAATACCTCTAATTGTATTCGCGATATTAATCAAGGAAAAGAAGTTCTTAAACTAATTGCTGATAAATACGACATAACCATTGATGAATTTTTATCTGATAAGAAATTGAGAAATCAGGAATTACTAAAATTCAGAAGAGTTACGACGCTGTCTTTAAATGACATCGGTCTTCTCTTTGGTGGATTAAGCGAATCAGCTGTATGTAAAATAATAAGTCGAAGCAATGACTAGCGAGGTGAAAAGATGAGTTTAGATTTTAGCTTAAGTTTTAGTACTGAAGAAAAAGGTAATCAATTAGACACTGCTACTGTTTATGATACGATCATCATAGGCGGTGGACCTGCTGGATTGAATGCAGCTCTTTATGCTAAAAGAAAAGGAATGAATATAGGAATAATTGCCAATCGAATCGGCGGTCAGGTTTTAGATACATCTTCCGTCGAAAATTACCTAGGATTCAACTCCTTAGCGGGAGAAGAATTAATGCAAAAATTTGAGAAACATGTCAAGGAATATGAAGTGGCAATGACTACTGATGTTTTAGTAAAATCTATTACTAATGGAAACATCAAAAAAATCAATGTCAGCAATGGTAAGATTTATCAAGCTAAATCAATTATTATTGCAACTGGAAGCAAACCGAGAATGTTGAATGTACCTGGTGAAAAAGAATACTTGGGTAAAGGTGTTGCTTACTGCGCTATATGCGATGGTCCTTTATTTGCTGGAAAAGATGTAATCATTACCGGCGGCGGTAATTCAGCTGTTGAGGCTGCAATCGATATTGCTAAAATTGCAAACACAGTCAAGCTTGTTCATAGAAGTGAGTTTAGAGCAGATAAAGTTTTAGTAGAGAAGCTTTATTCACTTAAAAATGTAGAAATATATTTACAAACTCAGATCCAAGAAATTTACGGTGAAATGCTGATGACACATATCACAGCTCTTGATAAAAAAGAGAATAAAGAGATTACAATTAAAGCAGATGGATTATTTGTTGAAATTGGATATCTTCCAAAGAGTGAAATTTTTGAAGGCTTGGTTGAAATGAATGAGAAGAAAGAAATCATTGTCAATAACAAGGCAGAAACGAATATTGAAGGAATCTATGCATCTGGCGATGTAACTGATGTACCCTATAAGCAAATTATCATTTCTACTGCTGATGGAGCGAAAGCTGCTCTCAGTGCAAATGATTATGTTAATAAATTAAAATAAAAATTAGGAG
Organism: Eubacteriales bacterium; assembly: GCA_030625575.1. GTDB lineage: Bacteria > Bacillota > Clostridia > Peptostreptococcales > Acidaminobacteraceae > DAOURC01. The sequence goes on from DAOUQP010000059.1 coordinate 12,702, forward strand.
GAATATTATTATGGCATTTTTAAACGACGATATAAGAAAACAAATTACCGAGGTTTTTGTACCAATGAAAAAAAATGTAAACATTGCACTATTTGTAAAGGAATCAGGTTGTGATTCATGTGAAGATACTCAAGGATATTTAGAGGAAATGGCTGAACTCAGCGATAAAATTTCATTAAGTGTATATGATTTTGATGTGGATGTAGAAAAAGCATCTGAGTTGAATATAGAAATGACGCCTTCACTAGTTTTACTAGATGAAAACAATCAAGATTTAGGTATAAAATTCAATGGTATTCCAGCGGGCCACGAAATCAACTCTTTTATTAGTGGTATATTAGAAGTTTCTGGAGCTGGAGAAGAATTCCCTAAAGAATTAGTAGAGAGAATTGAGAAAATAGACACACCTGTCAACATTAAAGTATTTATTACACTTTCTTGTCCACACTGCCCTGGCGCGGTATCAAAAGCACATAAACTTGCTTTGTTGAATCCAAACATAAATGCTGAAATGATTGAAGCAAATACTTTTGGTGAATTATCCAACAAATTCAATGTAAGTGGTGTT
>DAOUQP010000122.1 GCA_030625575.1 Eubacteriales bacterium
CTTTTACAAACAGCTGAGTATTATCTAGGTATAGAAGATTTATCATCTGATCAAGTGATTGAAAAAAGATTGATGGAGTAGATAAAAAATAAAAAAGGATTTATAATAAAAGAAGCGAGTCAAATTGTCACAGTCAGTGGATTCAAAGCGAAAAAAGGTAAAGAAATGAACGATATTGGTGTCATCGAGAACGGCTCGATCTTGATAAAAAACGGAAAGATAATCAAGATCGGAACCTTTGATGAGATTCATAGTGAAGTTGTTTTAGAAGACTATGAAATCATCGATGCTAAAGGAAAAACAATAACACCTGGGTTTGTCGATTCGCATACTCATGTCGTTTTTGGAGGATATAGGGCTGATGAATACACTTGGAGATTAAGAGGAGATTCATACGTGGATATCATGAACCGCGGTGGAGGAATTGCCAGCTCTGTTACAAAAACAAGAGAAGCTAGTTTTGATGAACTTGTAAGTTCTGCGCTAAGCAGATTGAAATCGATGGTTCGGTTTGGAGTTACGACGATAGAGGGCAAAAGCGGCTATGGTCTGGACTTCGAGACGGAAATGAAGCAGCTTAGGGTCATGAAAAAACTCGATCAAATGCAGCCTATAGATATCGTCAGGACTTTCCTTGGGCCTCACGCTGTGATGCCTGAATATAAGGGCAGGGAAATGGAGTTCATCGAGCTCGTTAATAAAGAGATGCTGCCGTTTGTCAAAGAAGAGAACCTAGCTGAATTTGTCGATATTTTCACAGAAAAGAATGTATTCGAACTAGAAGAATCCAGAGTATATTTAGAAAAGGCGAAGGAGCTTGGCTTTAAAATCAAGATGCACGCCGATGAGATATATCCACTGGGCGGTGCGGAGCTAGCTGCAGAGTTCGGCGCGACAAGTGCGGATCATTTGCTTAAAGTTTCGGATAAGGGCATTGAGATGATGAAGGAAAACGATGTGATTGCAACTTTATTACCTCTTACTGCTTTTAGCTTGAAAGAAGAGTACGCCAGAGCGAGAGATATGATAGATTCGGGGCTTGCGGTCGCACTTGCAACAGACCTTAATCCAGGGAGTTGTTTCAGCGAGTCTATTCCACTTGTAATAGCGCTTGCAACTTTATATATGAATATGACACCTGAAGAGACTTTAGCTGCTCTGACGTTGAATGCAGCTGCCGCTATCGATAAGGCGGATGTAATCGGCAGTATCGATGAAGGGAAACAGGCGGATTTATTGATTCATGAATTCGACTCTTATCATTATATTGCATATCACTTCGGTGTATCGAGCGTTGAAAAAGTTATAAAAAAAGGAAAAATCATATACGATAAGGAAGGGTGTTAGCATGCTTAAAGATTTAGGATTAAAAGAATTCATTGCGCAGACAGCCTCTAACGAGCCTGTTCCAGGCGGGGGGAGCATCGCCGCTCTTTCAGGAGGTATTTCAGCATCGCTTGCTGAAATGGTAGCTAATTTAACTATAGGCAAAAAGAAATACGTTGAGGTTGAAGAAGAAATGAAAACCGTAGCGGCTAAACTTGAAAAACTACGCTATGAATTTTTAGATATGATCGATGAAGATGCGAATTCTTTTGATTTGGTTATGCAGGCTTTTAAACTACCTAAAGAAACAGATGAGGATAAAGCCATTAGAACTCAAAAGATTCAAGAAGGTTTGAAGGTTGCTGCACTATCTCCACTAGAAATAGCGAGAAAGTCTTTTGAAATGATGGAGCTTTGCGAAACAGTTGTCGATAAAGGCAACAGCAACGCGGTGACGGATGGAATGGTGGCATCTATGATGGCGAGAACTTCTGTCCTTTCAGCGATTTTAAATGTACGCATCAACTTATCTTCTATAAAGGACGAAGATTTTGTAATGAAGATTTCAAAAGAAATAGATGAACTTGAAAAAGAAGCAATGGCAAAAGAAGAAAAAATCATAAATTCAGTAGAATTATAATACTCAAGACAATAGGTCTATTCATTATAAATAGTCCTATTGTTATTATTTGAACATATTCTATAGGAGATGAAGAAATGAATAAAAAAGCATATGCAGTAGTGATTATGCTATTGATAGTTATATTTTCAATATCGTATCAAGTGAATAACAAGATTGAAAATATGAATTCGACAATTTTACATATGAACAATCAATTGAGTAGTTTAAATAATGAAATATATAAAATGACATTTAAAATGGATAAAGAACTTGAAAAAGATAAATTGATTCAAAATATTGAGTTTGACATTGAAAACACCGACTCACTTTATAAAGATGCAATCGTCGAGATAGATGTGACATTCAACAAGATTGCTGAAGATGCCGATGTTAAATTTTACTATAGAAACGAAAAACCAGAAAATGAAAATAGAATCATTCCAATGGAAAGTAGTTTATATGAAAATCATAAATTCAGGTTGGTAAACGAAATAATATATGGAGATTGGCAAGAACTCCAAATGACGAAAACAGATGCAATGAATTATATTGCACATGTTCAATTGAGTTATGAATACAATTATCAGACGAAAATCGTTATAAATGATAATAATGTTTTTATTGCTGAGGAGACTGATAGAATCAATCTTTATTATGATACTTTGCTTGAATGTTGGGTTGATGTATGGACTATGGAGATTTCATCAGACGGTGATTTAACTTATCATGCTGAAATAGCTTTTAATAATTACATAAAGGATATTGATATTGAAAGTGTGCATATCGAGGCATATAACGGCGATGAATTGATTGATGAATTTGAATTGCTAGATGAAAAATATGTGATTGACGATCATACAGATAGTTATTATAGAGCAGAGCGGGAAACAACTGTTGAAGATATTGATATGGATAAAATTTTCGAGAATATAAATTATAAAGCGATAGTGAAAGATTCATTAGGAAGAACATTTGAATATTATAATAAGCGTTAATTAAATGAAATGAAAAAAGGGCTATCCGTATTGGATAACCCTTTTGCTTATTTTGTAAATTCTAGTAATGTGTGAATTACTTTTTCTAATTTTTGAATATCTTCATCTGGAAGGTCGACATTTGAAGCGATACATTCATTTGCATAATCCTCCATAATCAACATGCCTACTTTATGAACAGATGCTCTGATTGCACTGATCTGAAGAGCGATATCTTCACAAGGCTTGTCATCTACGATCATTTTTTCTACGCCGCCGATATGTCCTTTTATTGTTTTCAAACGGTTTAGAATTTTCTTTTTTGATTCTTCATGTTCCATTATCATCACTCCATTTGGGACATATTATATCATCAAATATTAGATAAACAAATTAGAATTTGCTTCAGAAGTAGCACCTAGATACATAGCGACTCCACCAAGCTCTATTCCGTCGATTAATTCTTCTTTTTGAATACCTAGTAAATCCATAGACATATTGCATGCAATCATTTTTACACCGTTATCCAATGCTTGTTGCATCATCACGCCAACAGGATCGACATTGTGTTTTTTCATGATACCTTTTATCATCATTGGACCCATACCAAACATATTCATATTAGATAGTTTTAATTTACTAGGTCCTTTCGGCATCATTATTCCAAACATTTTGTTTAAAAAGCTATCCTTTTTACCATTGTAATTTTCTTTTTTAAGGATGTTCAAACCCCAGAATGTAAAGAATATAGTAACTTTTTTACCCATGGCTGCTGCACCGTTTGCAATGATGAATGAAGCAATGGCTTTATCTAAATCACCACTGAAAACAACAATTGTTTGTCCATCAAGTGTATTTACAACTTGGTTGTTTTGCTCTTTCATAGGTGCTTTAGCAGTACCTTTTAGAAGTTCTGCATAAAAACCCTTATCTTTTTTACCTGAATCAAGTAAAGTGTTTCCTGTTTTTCTAGCCCATGCTCCGATGTCGTTTACAAAACCGGGATCAGATGATTTAACATAAAGCACATCGCCAGGATTGATTTCATTCATTTTATGATAAACTTTCATGATAGGTCCTGGGCAGCTTAATCCACTTGTGTTTAGTTCGTGACGCTCACCTTTGTAATCTGCTGGTGCTTGGTGATGTTCAACTCCACCGAATTCTCCATATTCTATGTTTTCATCACTGTAAACACCGCCACAGTTATCTATACCTTTTTCATCTTGGCAGTATACAACAGAATAAGTTTCATAGCCACCGCTTAAATTATATACGTGATCAAACCCGTTTTGTTGTAAAATTCTTGCGGCAAGATAGCCTCTGACGCCAATAGCGCAATAAACAACGATTTTTTTGCTTTTGTCCAATTCATTAAAACGAGTTCTCAATTGATCTAAAGGAATATTTATTGAACCTTTAATATATCCGAGTTCTCTCTCAAGTGGTTCTCTTATATCCAAGATAATAGATTTAGTCAAATCCATTTCTTTTACTTCATCGTGATGTGCAAATTTTACAAATCCACTAAGGATGTTCTCACCGACAAATCCAGCGAAGTTGACAGGATCTTTTGCACCGTTGTATGGTGGAGCATATGCTAGTTCCAATTCTTTTAAATCATCGATCGTTCCACCAAATCTCATTGCAGTAGCAATAACATCGATTCTTTTATCAACACCGTCATATCCGACGATTTGTGTTCCTAATATTTTACCATCGTTGGCAAATAAGATTTTCATTGTCATAGGTAGAGCACCGGGATAGTAACCTACATGATGTTTAGGATGTAAAATCATCTTTTGATAATCCTTACCATATACTAAACCATCTCTTATCAGTAATTTTTCATTATGTCCTGTTCCGGCAACTGTTAAGTCAAATACTTTTGCGATAGAAGTACCTTGAGTTCCTGTATATCTTTCTTTGGCATTGCCAAGAATATTATTTGATACTATTCTTCCTTGTTTATTAGCAGGACCAGCTAATGGAATTGCAGTTTTTTTGCCGTTGACAAAATCTACTACTTCGATTGCATCGCCAATTGCGTAAATATTCTCATCAGATGTTTTTAAATAATCATCTACAACAATATGTCCACGAGGTCCTAGTTCTAGGCCTGAGTCTTTTGCCAAACCGGTTTGAGGTCTAACGCCGATCGATAACATTACAAGGTCGGCTTCAACTTCTTTACCGCTTTGCAAAGTAACAATAGTCTTGTCGTTTTTATCGGTAAAACTCTTTACTCCGTCGCCAAGTTGTAAATCGATGTTTTTATTTCTCATATGTTGATGAACGATTTGCGCCATTTCAAAATCGATAGGGGCCATAACTTGATCAAGCATTTCTATGATGGTAACTTCAATTCCTAAATCGTGTAAGTTTTCGGCCATTTCAACACCGATAAATCCACCACCGATGACAGCAGCTTTTTTAATATCTTTTTTGTCGACAAAATCTTTGATTTTATCTACATCTGGAATATTCCATAGAGTAAAGATATTAGGTGAATCAATACCGGGAATTGGTGGTTTCAATGGTACTGAACCAGGTGATAGTATCAATTTGTCATATGATTCAACATATTCTTCGTTTGTTTTCAAGTTTTTAACTGTAACGGTTTTATTTTCTTTATCGATTTTTGTAACTTCATTAAAAGTTCTAACCGTCATATTGAAATTCATTTCCATTACTTCAGGAGTTTGAACTAACAACGCTTCTCTTTCTTCGATTGTTCCTCCGACATAGTATGGTAATCCGCAATTTGCGAAAGAAATAAATTCACCTTTTTCAAGCATTATTATTTCTGCAAATTCATCTACTCTTCTTAAACGGGCTGCCGCAGTTGCTCCACCTGCGACACCACCTACAATAATTACTTTCATTATAATGGTACACCTCCAATAATATATGCCCCCCTACCCAGAGGGGGTACAATTGGATAATATCACCTTGTTAATAACTTGTCAATGAAAAATATCATTTTACTATGATAAAA
>DAOUQP010000200.1 GCA_030625575.1 Eubacteriales bacterium
TGAAATCTTTTCTGCATGATATTGTCATTGATAAAGTTGTTGATTGACAACAAACTCATGCCTAGGTGATGCGCCATATAGCTTTTTACAATTTTTTTATCGCCATCATTTTCAATGCGCTGTTTTGTATAATCTATCGATTCATAAAGTCCATAAATTCCTGAGGCGTTTTCTTCTCTTAAAAGCTGTAGATTTTTGATAGAAGAATCTTTATCAAAATTGAGTGCAAAATATGTCGAATATGGAGAAACAACATAGTCGTTGATCAACCCTCTTTTGAATCCTAAATCCGGCACACCAAATGCTTTGTATTGATAATTCAAATCCAAATCAAAGAAGTAATAGGCAGATTCAGATACACCCCAAGGGCGCTTTGTAGCCTCACTGTATCTTTGCTGTGCCATTATTACAGAGTGATAGGTTTCGTCAAAAATGGAATATTCATAATTGTTGAGTATCAATGACGGCATAAAGTATTCAAACATTGTACCCGACCAAGATGCTAAAGCTCTATGATGATGTGATAAAGTAAAAGTTCTACTTAATTTATACCAGTGCTCAGGAGGAACCTGTTTTGTTATAACGGAAATATAACTGGTTATCCTCGATTCAGAAGCCATTAAATCATAGTAGCTATTGGTCATTTGATTATTTTCACAGTCATAACCAATGCTGAACAAGTTTTTACTTCCATCATATAGTTTTGAAAATTTTGTTTCTTTTATTAGACGCTCGATAATATTGATCATTTGATCTAAACTTTTTAGAAGGTCATCGAGATTACAAATGATACTCTTTATTTTATATTCAAGCGCAGTGATACATAGTGGGTCGTACTCACTGCTTTTTTTCTTTTGTAATACTTCCATCAGTATTTGATTATAATAGTTTCTAACTTCTGATAGACTCATATCCATTTTTATTTGACCGATTTTTTTAACAACAGCTGTAAATTCTTTTTTTTCAAAATATTCATTTTCATATTTAATAAGGTGAAAATATTTATAGTGTTCCTCTATGAGTTCATGAACCGTATTCATAGTTCTTTTAGAGCATTTGACATCTGATTGTTCGCTGATTGAGATGAACATATTTAAGAATGCAATCCATTCATCTGCTGTCTTTCCTGTAATAGTGCCAAAGCTATCAATAAATGATAATTGTTCTTTAGTCAATGTATGTTCCATTTCACACGTTTCTTTTAATCCTTGAACGATATCATCGTCGATAACTGGTGCGTTTCTATATTCATTCAAACTTTGTTTTAGAACAATCAAGTATCCAACAAAGTTGCCGCTATCAACTGATGAAACGTACCTCGGCCTAAGAACAGACAAATTTCTTGTGTTATACCAATTATATAGATGTCCATCCCATTTTTCTAATCTATCTATCGTATGAAGCATATTACTGACTAATTTTATCATTCGTGTTATCGATAAAAATCCCATGTCCTTGGCAGAAATGATAGATAGCAGACTCAGGCCTATATTTGTAGGAGAGGTTCTTTCGGCTACTCCTTTTGGCGGATATACTTGATAGTTGTCAGGTGGTAAATAATGAGTGCTTTTTTTTGAAAAATCTTCAAAGTATGACCAGATTTTTCTGGCATCTTTTCTGAGTAATATTGTCTCTTCATCATTTGGTTTTTTCTCTACTTTGATTTTTCTATCAAGATAAAAAACAATTAAAGGTGATGAAGACCATATTGCAGCGAGAACTAAGGCTGCATATAAATTAGTCGGTTTGAAACGACTTACGAGAGCGATAAATACAAAAACTTCAAGATATATTATCTTCATTTTTTCAAACAAGTTAAGGATGCTGTGTGAATTCTTTTTCTCGCTTATAGCTGCAGTAGTCCATTCCAACAGGTTGTTTTTTGAAATTACAACTCTATATAGTGAAATCAATATTGCAGATGATGTAATTGCTGCTTCATAAGGTAAAAGTATCAGTTGTAATAACGTATACTGAATTGTACCTCTTAAATTGTATTTTATTTTGCGATTTTTTCTATACTCAAGATTAGGTTTATACAGTTTTCCGAAGAAAAAACTATCTATAAATTCAATAATAATCGGTATTGAAAGATAAAAGAAAATAAATAAAATCCAATAAAATATAGGACCTGGAAGAATGGTAAATGCTGCAATCAAGATTATAAATAGTGTAATTGAACATAAACTTCTTCTTAAATTATCGAAGATTTTCCATTT
>DAOUQP010000211.1 GCA_030625575.1 Eubacteriales bacterium
AGGATCTGGTGATATTGGTCTTATCATGGCAAGGAGAATGGTATTAGAGGGAGCGGAAGTATTAGCTGTGGCTGAATTAATGCCGTTTTCTGGTGGATTGACACGAAATATTGTTCAATGTTTAGATGATTTTGATATTCCATTAATGCTGAGTCATACTCTAACAAAAATTAAAGGTAAAGATAGGGTAGAAGGCGTTGTGATGCAGAAAGTTGATGAACGTATGAGGCCGATACCTGGAACTGAAGTAGAATATGAATGTGATACTGTACTACTTTCAGTAGGTTTGATACCTGAAAACGAATTATCAAGAGAAGCTGGAATTGAAATCGATCCTGTAACTAAAGGGCCTGTTGTTAGCGAAAGTATGGAGACATCGATTGAAGGAATTTTTGCCTGTGGAAATGTTGTTCATGTACATGATCTTGTTGATTTCGTAACTGAAGAAAGTCGACATGCAGGAAAAGCTGCAGCTAGAAAAGTTATTGAAGAGAAAAAAGTGCATACTCCTGATATAAAAACTAAAGCATTAAATGGTATAGGCTATATAGTTCCTCAAAATGTAAATTTAGATAATATTGGCACTGAATTATCATTGCTAATGAGAGTTAAAAATGTTTATCATAATGCGAAGTTAATAGTAAAAGCTGATGAAGAAGAAATTATGACTGTAAGGAGACGTCACCTTGCTCCAGGAGAAATGGAACGAATAGATATAAAAAAAGATCTATTAATAAATTCATATTCTAATCTAACTGTAGAAGTTGCGAAGGAAGGTGCATGATTATGAAAGAAAAAGAAATGATTTGTATTGTTTGCCCGACTGGTTGTAGAATTAAGGTTACTGAAGATTCTTCTCAAGCAGAAGGATTTAAAGTTGAAGGAAATAAATGTCCTAGAGGTACAACTTATGGGATTAAAGAGATGACAAATCCGACGAGAATGCTTCCGACGACAGTAGTCATAAATAATGCATTTCTGAATCGTTTACCGGTAAGAACAAATTTGCCAATATCAAAACCGATGATCTTTGAATGTATGAAAGTCATTAATTCCATTGAAGTTGAAGCTCCAGTTAAAATGGGAGATGTTGTTATAGAAAACATTTTAGGTACAGGTGTAGATATTATTGCAACAAGAAGTATGAACTGTAAATAATTAATATTTGAGGGGTTGAGGAGTAGTGAAGATTTCTAGATTACAAAAACCAGAAATTAATAGAATAGAATTTGTATCAGAATATTTTTCCTCAATATTTGATTCTGTTGGCCATGGTGTATGCATTATTGATTGTTATGGAACAATAGAATATGTTAATCAAACCTATTGTGATTATTTTGGAGAAGTCAAAAGTACTTTATTGCAACAAAATATCGCTGATTCTAGATATGATGAAGTGATGTATTTAACCTTATCTACGAAAAAAAGAAAAGAAAGCAAAATTATGCATCATAACACGATGTACAGCGTTGAAGCTAATCCTATTTTTTCTGAAGGAAATATTGTTGGGGTTGTTGCATTATATAAAAAAACAGATAAAAAGCCAGTTGAAATTAATACTGATTTTACTGAGATAATCAATGAGAATCCTTTCCCAAATATAATCGGAGAGAATAATAGATTTATCCGCGAATTGAAAATTTGTGAAAGAGTAGCAAAAACTGATGCGACTATATTACTAAGAGGAGAAAGTGGAACGGGAAAAGAGATAGTTGCTAGATCAATTCATCGAAGT
>DAOUQP010000119.1 GCA_030625575.1 Eubacteriales bacterium
TATCGATAGCAACTTCGAAGCATATGGTGGTGTAGATACTTTAGTAGGAATATTGAATTCAGTTAATAGACCAACCGAGAAAAACATCATGGAACAATTAGATGATAGAGATCATGATTTGGCCGAAAAAATCAAACTCAACATGTTTATATTCGAAGATCTTATTACTCTTGATGATGCATCAATTCAAAGAGTACTTAGAGAAATCGACAATAATGATCTTGTTGTAGCGATGAAAGGTGCTTCTGATACTGTTACAGATGCAATATTTACAAATCTGTCAAAACGAGCTGCAGAGACATTAAAAGAAGATATCGAATTCCTAGGACCGGTTAGGTTGACGGTTGTCGAGGAAGCGCAACATAAGATTGTAAGTGTTATCAGAAGGTTGGAAGAAGTCGGAGAAATATTTATAACTAGAGGAGGAGAAGATGCAGTCATCTTATAGAATTTACAAGAATCAAGAAATCTCCTATGAAATAGAAGAAAAAGAAATACCTCTAAAAGACAACAATTATATAGATAAAATTGGCGTTTCTTCTAGTCAAGCAAATTCTTTATTCAGAAAAGCAAAAGAAGAAGCAAATAGAATTGTAGAAGTAGCAAAAGATAAGGAAAATGAAGTTTATAATAAAGCTATTGACGATGCTGCTGTAATCATCAAAGAAAAGAAAAATGAAGCTTATTTAGAAGGAATGATAATTGGAAAGAAAGATGGATTTGATGAAGGTTATAAAGAGGGGCTTTTAGCAAGCGAGGAAGAGAGTAATCATATTCTTGGAGAGGCAAAAGAGACGCTGAATAACGCGCTTGAAGAGTCGAAAAAGATTATTTTAGACTCACAAGAGAAAATAATTGAATTATCTTTAAAAATTGCTGAAGAAATCATTAAAAAAGAAGTAGAACTTGACGATAGTATTATTGTGGGGATTACAAAAGCAGCTCTTTATGAAGTTCGAAACTTAAAGCATATTATTATAAAAATCTTACCTGAGCATCAAAGTATTATCGAGGATAACATTTCAAGCTTTAAAGATATCTGTCCCGATGCATATTTTACAGTATTAAAAGATGCTTCTTTAAAAGACAATGGATGCATTATTGAAACAGATAAACAGATAATTGATGCAACTATTGATAGTCAATTAGATGTTGTTAAGTCAATATTATTTGAAGTGAGAGATTAAATTGAGCAAACGAATCCCATTCGATCGTTTTGAAAAAGCGATATGTGATAAAAAATTATATAAAACCATAGGAAAAGTCACCCAAATAATTGGACTTACGATACAAGTTGAAGGAATTAAAAGCTTTATCGGTGAAGCATGTGAAATAGTTATAGGTGACAATGAGAAAGTTCTAGCAGAGGTTGTAGGTTTTAAAGGAGAAATCAGCTTGCTTATGCCACTTGGCGAATTGACAGGCATTGGTCCTGGCAGTTTAGTATATCCATTAGGACATTCGTTAACAATAAAAGTCGGTAAAGGGTTATTGGGGAAAATTGTTGATGGATTGGGTAGACCGATTTCTGGAGAATTTATTGAGCTAGAAGAGACGATGAGCATTTATCAAAAACCTCCAAATCCATTGACTAGAAAACCTATAGAAAATATTATGGCAACTGGAGTTCGCTCCATCGATGGAATGCTAACTTGTGGAGAAGGTCAAAGACTTGGTATTTTTGCAGGAAGTGGTATTGGTAAAAGTACACTTATGGGCAAAATATCAAGATCTTCTGATGCAGATGTAAATGTAATTGCACTTATCGGAGAGAGAAATAGAGAACTCCTTAATGTAATAAATAAAGATCTTGGTGAAGAAGGTTTGAAAAAATCAGTTGTATTAATTGCAACTTCCGATCAACCGGCTTTAATAAGATCAAAAGGCGCTTTTGTTGCAACAGCAATTGCAGAGTATTTCAGAGATCAAGGATTAAAAGTAATGTTTATGATGGACTCTGTCACTAGATTTGCAATGGCTGAAAGAGAAATTGGACTAGCTATTGGAGAACCACCGGCATCGAAAGGATATACTCCTTCTGTTTTTGCTAGATTGCCAAAACTACTAGAGCGATCTGGAACATCAGAGAAAGGTTCAATAACAGCTTTTTACACAGTTTTAGTAGAGGGAGATGACATGAATGAACCGATTACCGATGCTGTAAGAGGAATACTCGATGGTCATATTGTTTTATCTCGAAAACTTGCTGGAAAGAATCATTTTCCTGCCATAGACGTGCAAAGTAGTATCAGTCGTCTTATGAAACAGATAACAAGCGGGGAGCAGTATGATAACGCTGCTAAAATAAGAGACAATTTAGCGGTTTATGAAGAATCAGAAGACTTGATAAACGTTGGAGCCTATGTTAAAGGATCGAATCCTAGGATTGATGAAGCTCTGAAAGCACATGATTCGATACTTGGATTTTTACAACAAGAAAATGAAGATGTATCAACTTTCGAAGAGACACTAAATATGATGAAAAATATTTTTTAGGAGATAGAAAATGAAAAATAATAAGTATTCATTAGAAAATATTCTTAAAATTAGACACGACAAGGAAGATAAGAAATTAAATGAGATGTCGTTATTACTTAATCAGTACTTGGAAGACATAGAAACTGAAAAGAAGATGATAGTGGATATTGAGAAAACTATTTATAAAATGAATAGTGAGAAGATTTCAAATATTAGAAATCAGAAATCATATTATTTGTATTTAGAAAAATTAAGATTTGAATTAGATGAACAAAAAAGAGCTGTTAAACAAGCTGAAAGAGATTATGAAGAAAAGAAAAAAGAATACATTAAAGCTCAAATGGATAGAAAAGTGATTGAAAAACATAAAGAAAGATATGTTGAAACTATAAATTTGGAAATAAAAAAGAATGAAGAGCTGATGCTCGATGAACTTGCTATTGTTTCTTTCAACAGAAGGAAATGTCAATAGATATATTAAGGAATGAGAGGGAGGTGAAAAAGTGAACGTAAATATGATACAACTGAATAGCAAGAAAGTAGATACAGGAAATCATGAAAATATCAGTTTGAAAGTAAATGGTGAATCAGATGTGGTAGATTTTCAAAATGTTTTAACTAGTCTACTCGGAATATCTATGGGGTTTGAAAATCTCACTGAAGAAAGCCAATTGCCTACTGAACTGCCTTTGAATGTTGATAGCGAAAATTTGAAGATGCTTTTGACAAATGAGAATTTAGCAAAAGACAATTTAACAATCAGCAATAACAATTTAGAAATGATTTTGGGAAGTAAACAATTGTGTCAAAATGACACTAAAGTAGAATTGCCACAAACGGAAGTCTTAGAAAAACTTATTTCAGATATTCAAGCAGATTTAAATGTTAAGGAAATAGTTGCTTCAACTGAACAAAAAGATATTGAATTTACTCCTCAAAGTTACAACAATATGCTTAAGATCAAGTTCAAAGATGATGTAATTGAAATAAAGGAAGTTGTCAAAGAGATTAATGTTCAAGCTAAAGATATCGAGAAAGCAGATAGACCAGACGCTCTTGAAAAAGTGGTAGGTTTAGAAAAAGCAGTAGAAAACAATGACAAACGAAAGTCTGTAGCATTTGAGATTGAAGATGACAAACTGGTTAAAGTAGAAAGTCCATTGTTATCAAAAACAAATAATAAAGAAGCTGTAATAGCAGATAATGTTAAAGTCATTGCAAATGATTTAGAAGTAAAAGAAGCTATGGTCGAGAGTATTAAAGAAGCTCAAACAAATGGCATTTCAAAAGTTAAAGTCATGCTGAAACCTAAAGAATTGGGTGAACTTGAGATTGAACTTAAAATGGAAAATGGAAAGATGAAAGGTGAGATCAAGGTTTTAAACGCTGAGGTGAAAACTCAAATTGAACAATTGATTTTACCGGTAAAAGAAATCTTGAAAGAACAAAATATTGTTCTTAAAGACTTTCAAATAACAATTTTAGATCAGTCTTCTGAAGGAGAATTTTCAAATCATCAGCATGCGAACTCTCATCAGCATAGATATGAACCGGAATTTGTCGATCATCATTATGATGATGCAACTCAAGAAAATTTTGAAACAAAAAGTGATGAACATGGATTGAATTTACTGGCGTAGGAGGTGAAAAGAGTGGAAATAAGTAGCGTTGCTAATCAATCGGTTACAGATACGACAGTTAAAAAAAATGGCGGCGATTTAGGCAAGGATGAATTTTTAAAGATTTTAGCTGCACAACTTCAATTCCAAGATCCTATGGAAGGTGGAGATAATTCAGCGTATGTAGCGCAACTTGCACAATTTTCTTCATTAGAGCAGATGGAAAATTTAAATAGCAGCTTAAATGAACTAAAAGGCAATCAAAATTTACTTTACGGAACATTATTAATAGGTAAATTGGTAAATTTAGCTTTTGAAGATCAGATGGTAAGTGGTGTGGTAGATAAGGTTAAGTTAGTTGATTCTATGCTAAAAATCATAGTTGGCGGGCAGGAGTATGATGCTGGTAGTATTGTATCTTTAGAAGATGAAGAAGAAGTTGTTCCAGTTGTAAGCAGTGAGGAAGTGATAGAATGACAAACAGAATTAACAATCAAAACATAAGACAGGTTGGACAATCTAGCCAGAATCTAAATAAACAAAAAATCAATCGCAATGCTGAGAGATTTAGCCAGATATATCAACAAGAAATAACTGATAAAAATGAAATTAAACTTTCTGCACATGCAAAGCAGAGACTCAAGCAGAGAAATATTGAACTTAGTGAAGCTGATATGAATGCTTTAAGTAGAGGAATGCAAAAAGCTGAAGAAAAAGGCGGAAGAGAATCGTTACTCTTGTATAAAGACTTGGCTTTTATCGCGAGTGTCAGAAATAGAACGTTGATTACAGCGGTTGATCAAAACGAGACAAAAGAAAATGTTTTTACGAATATCGATAGTGCAGTGATTATAGAAGAATAAAATAGGCTGGACCTCCATGAGGAAGCCTAGTACCTTTGACTGATTGATAAGGTACACACTTTCATGAAAAATTAGGAGGAAATAAATATGTTAAGATCATTATATTCAGGCGTTAGTGGTATGAGAAGTAATCAAATGAAGATGGATGTTATCGGTAACAATATTGCCAACGTTAATACTACAGCTTTTAAAACAGGTCGTGCAAGATTTCAAGATCTGTTTTCACAGACTTTATCAAATGCTCAAGCGCCTTCAGATGCAGGTCGCGGTGGAATCAACCCAAAACAAGTTGGTTTGGGTGTTGCGGTTGCATCGATAGATACAGTAATGAGTGGTGGAGCTTTGCAGCCGACAGGAAGAGATTTGGACTTTGCTATAGAAAACGAAGGATTTTTTATTTTATCACAAGATACAGATGGGGATATTAGAAGACTTACACGAGATGGAGCTTTCTTCACTGACTTCGAGGGAAACCTTGTAAACGCTGAAGGTTTAAGAGTTCTTGGATATGAAGTAGATGCATATTCTTTGACTAGTACAGTTCAATTACCGTCAGATGAAACCGATTATGGGGAGCTCGCAACAATTACAATTCCCAATTCGATAACAGTTGGAGGAGATGATTTAAGTTTAGAGACTTTTTCAATAGATGGATCTGGACTAATTCAAGGTATCTATAGCGATGGGAATGTATATAAACTCGGACAACTCGGTATAGCGAAGTTTAAAAACCCAGGTGGACTTGAAAAACTTGGTGGAAATACTTATAGAGAAACAAGAAATTCTGGACCTACTGAGATAGGTGTAGCCAACCAGGGAGGATTTGGAACGATTAGACAAGGTGTAAGTGAGATGTCTAATGTCGACCTTGCCAACGAGTTCACTGAAATGATTATTACAAGTAGAGCATATCAGGCAAATTCCAGAACGATTACAACATCGGACGAGATGTTGCAAGAGTTACTGAATCTTAAGAGATAGATAATATAAGGGTTGGGCTTTTAGCCCACCCTTATAAAAGCAAGAAGGGTGAAAATTTATGATTGAATTAACTTCACTACATGATGAAATTTTCTATTTGAATATCGATAGAATGGAAAAAATGCAGGTTTTATCG
>DAOUQP010000077.1 GCA_030625575.1 Eubacteriales bacterium
AATAACAGAGGAAGGAATAGAAATTATAATTCCCGAACACTGCAACATTGAAGAAATGTTGGATTTCAATACGAATATAGATGGTACGACGAATATCACAATAAAGGGAATAGGCGAGTACAGGGCAAGATAACAATGAATATGGATTGACAAAAGGAGTAATGAAATATTTAGTAAAGGCTTTGAAAGTGAGATTGGATTAATTGGGTATGTCAGTAAATCCATCACCTAATTGATATGAAAGAATGGAACGGCTGAACTTTTAAAAACAAGAATTAAAAAGAATTTTAGTAGAATATAATGAATCTATTTTACTAATAAATCATGAACCAGAGTTTAAGATGAAATCAAAAAAGTATGGATGCAAAATTATTGACGACTAAAACTGTGTAAATTTTACAATGAAATGGTACAATGAATATAGGTGGTTAATATGGAAGTAAATGAAAAAATATATCAAAAAGTTATTGATGCGATTAATCAGATGATTAGCGAGGGCAAAGTAGAACGTGGAGGAAAACTTCCTCCTGAGAGACAACTGGCACTTGATTTAGGTGTTAGTAGAACTTCAATTCGAGAAGCTTTGAAAACTCTTGAAGTTATTGGATTGTTAGAGCGTAAACATGGTGGGGGAACATTTATTAAAGAAGACCTATCAGATGCTTTAGTTCGACCGGTTTCATTACTGCTAGCATTTGACAGAATTGAAAAACGTGAGATTCTTGAACTAAGAATGATGATTGAATCCGAAATGACGTACTATGCAGCTCAGAGAATTACGGATGATGAAATCGAAACGCTGAGTGATATACTTGTAAAAATGTGCGAAATTCAAGATGAACTTATTAGAATTAGTTACGATAAAGAGTTTCATTTTGCGATTGCTAAAGCATCCAGAAATCATATTATTCAAAATTTTTATCAAGCAATCTATAATTTGTTGGATGAGTTTATTGGTGAAATTAGATATTATGTATCTTTAGAAAGTCAAGATCTTGTTAATGATACTCATCAGGATATCTTTGATGCAATCAAGCAAAGAGATCCAATGAAGGCTAAAGAAGCGATGAATAGGCATATGAAAATTGTAAATGATTATTTTGAGAAAAATATGAAAGAATAAGGATTCCTGATAAAGGAATCTTTTTTTGGTATAAGCAAAACTTATGAGTATTATAAATTGGTATTACCTTTTAAGTGGTAATACCAATTCTTTTGTTATATAATCAAATTGTCAGAAAATTCAGAAAAGTAAATTGGAGGAGGTAATTGTGAAAATACTTGTATTGATAAAACAAGTTCCAGATATGGAAAAGGTTAAATTTGATAGTGAGAAAGGTGTAATAGATCGAAAATCTGCTGGTACTGAAATCAATCCTTTTGATCTGAATGCATTAGAAGCGGCAGTACAGATTAAAGAAAAAGTTGGTGGTGAAGTAATTGCACTGACAATGGGACCTCCAACAGCTGAATCTGCACTTAAGGAAGCTATTTCAAGAGGAGCAGATAATGGAATACTTGTATCAGATAGAGTGTTTGGAGGATCAGATACAAAAGCGACATCAGCAACTTTAAGTGCTGCAATTAAAAAATTTGGTGAGTTTGATCTAGTGATTGCAGGTGAAAAAACTGTAGATGGAGATACAGGACAGGTTGGACCTGAAACGGCTGAAATGCTTGAAGTTCCACATGTTTCTTTTGTAACAGAAATTATTGAGATTGAAGAGAAATCAATTACTCTTGTATCAGAAATTTGGGAAGGAAGCTATTTGAAAAAGATGATGTATCCAGGATTGATAACTGTTACAAAGAGTATTAATGCACCTAGGTTACCTTCTTTTAAAATGAAAATGCAAGCTAAAAAGGCTCAGTTAATATCTTATTCTTTAGAAGATTTAAATGGTTTTCTAGCTGAAGTTGATACAGGATTCAAAGGTTCTCCTACAAAAGTAAAGAAAATTGTTGTACCTGAAGATACGCTAAGAGAGTGTAAGATTTTCAGAGATGGTTTTGATAAAGCAATCGAGGATCTATATTCAGTGATGAATGAGAAAAATCTATTAAACTAGGGGGGTGTAAGAATATGGAATACAAAGGAATACTTGTTTTCGCTGAACATAATGATGGAATAATTCATAAGATTACCTATGAATTATTAAATAAAGCGAAAGAACTATGTAAAACAAAAGAGATGTCAGTTTATGCTGCAGTATTTGGTGAGATTGAGACTGATATCAATGAATTATTCTATAGAGGCGCTGATAAAGTGTTTTGCGTTAAGGATAATGAATTCAATATGCCTGATGAAATGATATATACTGAGAACTTCTATAATGTTATAAAAATTGCAAAACCTGAAATTGTTTTAATTGGAGCTACAACATTTGGTAGATCTATTGCTCCTAGATTAGCTGCAAAATTGAAAACAGGATTAACGGCGGATTGTACTGAGTTGAAAATTGATGCGGATGGTAAACTTGTACAAATAAGACCTGCATTTAGTGATAATATTTTGGCACATATAAAAACAGACACATTACCACAAATGGCAACTATTCGATATAAAGAATTTGAAGAATCTAAATCTGATGAAAATAGAACAGGAGAAATTATTGAGATTAAGGCAGTAAATCTTGCTGAAAAAGTTGTTGAAATTATTAGAAAAATCAGCTCAAAAGAAATCGATATATCCGAAGCAGAAGTTGTAGTATCGGGTGGACGTGGTATCAAAAATCCAGATGATTTTAAAATGCTAGAAGAACTTGCACTTCTAATGGGTGGAGTTGTAGGTGCTAGTCGTGCAGTAGTTGATGATGGATATATTTCAAAAGATCATCAGGTTGGATATAGTGGAAATCGAGTTAAACCAAAATTGTATATCGCATGTGGTATTTCAGGAGCTGCTCAACATATTGCTGGTATGAAAGAATCGGATACTATAATAGCGATTAATAATGACCCATCTGCTCAGATATTTAACTATGCAGATATTGGTATTGTTGCAGATATGTATGAAATTGTGCCTCAGATGATTTCATACTTAAATAGTAAAGGGGGCTTAAAATGAGAAAAGAAATTGTAGAAAAACTAAAGGCAATCGTTGGTGAGGATTATGTGTTAGTTAATCAAGAGCAAACTCTAGGTTACCTATATGACGAAACAGAAGAATTGTTACGTCCTTCAGCAGCAATGGATTCAGTTGTTGTAAAACCAAGTAATCCTGAAGAAATTTCCAAGATTATGAAGCTGGCAAATGAAGAAATGGTATTAGTTGTTCCGCGCGGTGGTGGAACAGGATTATGCGGAGCAGCAATTCCTACTAAAACAAGTATTGTTTTAACTGATGAACGTCTTAATAAGATTATTGAAGTTGATGATTCAAATATGATGGTTACTTGTGAAGCAGGAGTAACACTTGCTATGTTAATCGAAGAGATGAATAAGCATGAGAAACTATTCTTCCCAGTTCATCCTGGTGACGAGGGTGCTCATTTGGGCGGCATGGTTGTCGAAAATGCTGGTGGAGCAAAAGCGATTCGACATGGAATTATGAGGAATCATATTAAAGCATTGGAAGTTGTATTACCTACAGGAGAAATTGTAAATCTAGGTGGAAAATTAATTAAGAATAATATGGGGCTAGATCTTCTTCAGTTGATGATAGGTAGTGAAGGGATACTTGGTATAGTTACGAAATTAACATTGAAACTATATCCGAAGGAGAAATTTACAGGAACATTATTAATCTCTTTTGATACTAGAGAAGATGCAATTTCGGTAGTACCAGAAATACTACAAGCTGGTATTATACCGTTAGCAATTGAATATTTAGAAAGAGAAATTGCAGTTGAATCTGCAAAACACTTAGGGGAAACGTGGCCAGCTAGTGTTGGTAATGTGGATCTTATGATTATCCTTTCTGAGGCAAAGGAAGATGATTTATATGAAAAGAGCGAAGAAATAGTTGAAATATGTGAAAACCATAATGCATTAGATACATTGATTGCAGAAACTAGTAAAGAGCAACATAGTATATTAGCAATAAGAAGCAATGTTTATACGGCAGTAGTTCATGATGCAGCTGATGCACTTGATATGGCAGTTCCAATTGCTTCGATTCCAGAATTTATGAATGAAATTTTTGAAATTGCAAATAAATATGGCGCAAGAACACCAGCGGTTGGTCATGCAGGAGATGGAAATATTCATAATTTTATTATGAGAGAAAACGGTGAAATGCCATCATATTATGAAGAAATTAAAATTGATATGTATAAGACAGCTATAAAATTTGGTGGAACAATTACTGCAGAACATGGCACAGGAAAGACTCGTAAAGAAAATATGGAATTGCAATTATCTATGAGGGAAATTGAAATTATAAAAGGGATTAAACTTGTATTTGATCCAAATAATATTTTAAATCCAGGCACAATTATTGATGCAAAAAAATGATTATTTGAAAGGAGAAGAAAATGAAAAAAGGTTTTGTATTACCAGGATTTTTTGCAGTAGCATTTGTATGGTTTACCACTCATTTTGGAGGTGGATTTGCTTCAGGAGCACAGGCTACATCGTTTTTTGTAAAATACGGATGGTATTCATTATTCACTCCAGTACTAGCGATACTTATTGATACTTTAATATTTTATTATGTATGGGATTTTAGTGTTATTCATGAGAAATATGAATATCGTGGTTGGTGCGATGAGTTTTACAAACCAGTACAAGGATTATTTTCGAATCTATATGAAGTAGTATTTAACTTCATTCTAGTTATTGCAACTGCAGTAGCATTTGCTACAGGTGGAGCAACTCTAGAAAGTGTAATTGGAACACCTTATATATTAAACACACTAGTAATTGCTGGAATTATGTTTTTACTAACAATATATGGAGCGGACTTAGTAAGAAGTGCGGCATCGTATATAGCGATAATAGTTATCGTGGGACTTATTTTAGTATATGGGGCGAATTTTGTGGCAACTTTCCCAAAAATTGCTCAAGTTATTTCAGATGCACCATCTCCTGAAGGATTCTGGCCTGCAATATGGGCAGCTATCAAGTATGCTAGTTTCCAAGCGGCTGTTATTGGAAGTTACATTGCTGTGGCAGATGTACTTGGTAGTCGTCAAGATGCTAAAAAAGCAGCTATTTGGGGAGCCATTATTAATGGTGGATTATTGTTACTAGCAACACTTGTAATTCTTGGCCATTACCCAGAAATCTGTGCTGAAAAAGTTCCTATATTATATGTTATTACAAATGGTGTAGGTGGAAGAGCAGCAGAATTATTTGTTTCATTATTAATATTCTTAGGTGTTATTTCAACTGGCGTTAATTTAATATACGGCGGAACAAAACGTATAGTAAGTATTTGGTCGGTTGGAAAAAATGATAAGAATGAAAAAAACAAAAGTATTATTGCTTCTGCAGTATATGTTGTAATTACTTGGAGTATAGCACTGTTCGGATTGATCCCATTAATTGCAAAAGGATACGGATATATCGCATATATTGCACTACCAGTTGTTGTACTACCTGTAATTATTAAAGGGATAACAAAAATAGGTTGGTATAAAACCGATAAGAATGAAGAAAAAATTGCAAGCTAAATATTATTGAAATTTCACTCGAAAGGCTGTCTATTTAGGCAGCTTTTTATTGTAATCAGCAATGAAAATTCATTTAAATGAATAATCTATATATAAGATATCGATAATTAATTTTATCGGTATTTTTTAAAAAAAACAATTGTGTAGTTAGCATCAAATTTAAAAATTGTATTGTTCCAAAATAAATGTGATACTTTTGGCTTGTATATATAATAACTCTTTGATAGTATAGCAATTAGTAATTATGTAGTTAGTTAAGCTCTCATTTGAGTTTTATGAAAGGAAACATTATAATGCCAAGTCAATCAGCGCAGCATTTGTATTATTTAGGACAAAAATATCCGCTTTATATAGAAGTAGATTTTGAGATTAAAAAGATTATTATTAAATGGGATGGTAATGCTTTTACTTGCACAAGCCCTGTAGAAGGTGAGATAGATATTTCCAAAGCAATCCAATCTTTTTACAAAAAAGAGAGTAGAAAATTAATTGAAAAAAGATTAAAAGAATATCAATCTCATTTCAAAGTGAAATATCGGTCGTTTAAAATTGACGATAGTAATACAAAGTGGGGAAGTTGCAGCTCTGAAAGGCATTTGACATTTCATTGGAAACTCATATTATTCCCGATAGAAGTAATTGACTATGTTGTTGTACATGAATTATGTCATTTGATACATATGAATCATGATCGATCGTTTTGGAGGTTGGTGGGCAAGATTTATCCGAATTATAAGGAAGCCATGAGCATTATTGGAGCTGAAAAAACTAGAGATATATAGTTATAGACTTAATGAATAAAAAAATGTAAAAAAGGAGAAAAAAATGAGTAATTTTAAATTGACGATACAATATGATGGAGGACGCTATAAAGGATGGCAGCGTCTTGGTAATGGTGAGAACACAGTCCAGGAAAAAATAGAAAAAGTATTGACAGAGATGCTAGGGGAAGATATCGAAATCACTGGATGTAGCAGAACGGATGCTGGGGTGCATGCCCTTGGTCAAATTGCTAATTTTAAAACAAATAAAAAATTGACTAAATCTGAAGTAAAAAACTATTTGAATAGATATCTGCCTAAAGATATATGTGTTAAGGATGTAAATATAGCTGCGGAAAGATTTCATGCCCAATATAATGCAGAGGGGAAAACCTATTTGTATAAGATTTGGAATAAGGACTACACAAATCCTTTTATAAGAAATTATAGTATGCATGTTGATAAAAAACTGAATATAAAAGAAATGAAAAAAGCATCTCAATATTTTATAGGTGAACATGATTTTACTGCTTTTTCAAATGCGAAGTCCAAGAAAAAATCCATGGTACGTGAAATATATTCTATTGATATAGAAGAAAAAGAAGGTTTAGTTCAAATTAGAGTATGTGGTAATGGATTTCTTCACAATATGGTTAGAAGAATTGTTGGAACATTGATAAAAGTCGGACTAGATGAAGTGGCTACTGAAAATATACCTAAGATTATAAATTCAAAAGAACGGAATCTAGCAGGTTATATAGCTGAAGCATGTGGGCTGCATTTAGAATCAATTAAATATTAATAATGAAATATCGACAATTTAATTTGTCGGTATTTTTTTGTGCATTCTTGAAAATATAAGTGGCGAAAATCATATAAAGATAAATGAAATGAAAGAATTTGATTAAATACGTTAATAATATTGTATAATATAAGTTAATGAAAAAATAATTAAATGAGCAAATAAATAAGGTTACAGTAAAAAATATAGTCCTTATGCTATTCGAAAGGTATATTATGACCAAAAAAAATCAAATTGAAACAGTAAAACTAAATAACAAACAAATAATAGCAATAATAAAACAAGACGGCTATTTTGAAACGGATTGGCAAGAAATCAAGGATCCAATTAATCAAAAGGAGCTTTTAATCAAAGAAGATCTATATAAAAGATTCCAGATGAATCCATTTAGAGAGTTATTGATTTTAGGTTTAACTGAAAAAAGAATGTCTATATCAGAGCCATTGGGTTATTTAAGAGATATTGCAATCCAATTTGTAAGAAAACTATCTAAAAGACCAGATATCGAAATGATCAGAGATAGAGTTTTAGTTCAATTGACAGATGAAGAAATCAAAATATTGTTGGGAAAAGCCCCTTATCTGATTGGTGAAGAGTACTTGAATAATTTGTGGATAAGAGCTTTATGGAAAAATATAAACCGTACATATAATGAAATGATTAGATTATATATAGGTAGCGTGAAAGATTTTTTTGACAAATACAACCCTAATATACATCTCGTTGGACGAATATTTTTCCATCTTGTCGAGAATGAGAATAAAGGAAATCCTTTTGCTTTTCTGGCTACTTATTCAGCATATATAAACGAAGAGGGTAATGTGAAATACTTGCCACTTAAAAACGCTCTTATAGAATATGAAGGAGATTATCTGAGGCTTAATGAATTGCTTTCTTCAATTAATAAAACAAGCGAGAAAAGTGATTTTATCTCTAAATTAGTTGATTCGGGTGATATTTTTGAATCGATTACTTTAAATGCAAATGAAGCGTATACCTTTTTAAAAGAAATCCCTATTTATGAGGAATTCGGTATTTCGTGTAGAATACCAAAGTGGTGGAAAAACAAGTCGGAATCATTGAAAATGTCCATAACCGTCGGAAACAACTTAATTAGAAGAGTTGATTTTGATTCAATAGTTGATTTCAATGCGGATTTATTTCTCGGCGGAGAAAAAATAGAAGCATTTGAGTTAAAAAAGCTATTATCAGAAACAGAAGGGCTAGCCTTTATAAAGGGTAAATGGGTAGAAGTAGATTATAAAAAACTAAATGAAACTCTTAAAGCATATGAAAAGGCACAGAAAATATTGAATAATTCTGAACTAAGTATAATCGAAGCCATGAGATTTCAGATAAATATTGAAAAAACACTGAATGTTCCAAAAGATATATTTGAAATAGAGGTAACAAATGGAGAATGGATTGATTCGGTAGTTACAAAATTAATTAAACCAGAAGAAATCCAAAGCATCGACTGTGGTAGTGGATTCACAGGAACATTGAGGAATTATCAAGAAAAAGGTTTAAATTGGCTATATTTTATGAAGAATCTTGGACTTGGTGCTTGCCTTGCAGATGATATGGGACTTGGAAAGACGATTCAAGTCATTGCACTTTTAAATTATTGCAAAGGGGAAAAGAAAGAAAAATCTTTAATTGTAGTCCCTGTATCACTGATAGGAAACTGGATGAATGAAATAGATAAGAATGCACCAAATTTAAAATACTGCATCTTGCATTCAAGTGAAAACAAAGATTTTATTGAGGATATGAATATATATGATGAGGACTATGACGTTTATATTACATCATATGGAATGCTGTCAAAATATGAATGGTTCACCAGTGTGAAATGGGACTCGGTTATTCTAGATGAAGCTCAAGCAATTAAAAATCCTAGAACGAAACGGACTAGATCTGCAAAAAAAATAAAATCGAATTATAAAGTTGCAATGACAGGGACTCCCATAGAAAACAGACTATCTGATTTATGGTCTTTATTTGATTTTCTGAATAAGGGTCTATTGGGAACAACTAAAGAATTTTCAGATTTCACAAAAAATCTTGAAGAACATCAGATTGAATATAGCAAACTAAAACATGTTGTCAGTCCATTTATATTAAGAAGATTAAAGACAGATAAAAAAATCATATCTGATTTACCAAATAAAATTGAAATGAAAACATATTCAAATCTTTCGAAGAAACAAACATTGCTCTACAATGAATTGGTAAAAGATCTAAAAATAAAATTTGAATCCTCGGAGAGAGGTATAAAGCGTAAAGGACTAGTGCTTTCAGCTATAATGAAATTCAAGCAAATTTGCAATCATCCTGATCAGTATTTAGGTCAATTAAGTTATTCTGAGAAGGAAAGTGGAAAATTTGAAAGACTACGTGAAATTTGTGAAGTTATTTATAGAAAAAGAGAAAGAGTTATTATTTTTACTCAATATAGAGAAATTACAGAACCTTTGAAAGTTTTTTTAGAGAGTGTTTTCAAACATAAGGGACTAGTTCTACATGGAGGAACACCAATAAAAAAAAGAAAAGAGATAGTAGAAAAATTTCACGGACATGAATATGTTCCATTTATGGTGTTGTCTATTAAAGCGGGAGGTGTAGGACTTAATCTTACATCAGCTAATCATGTGATACACTTTGATAGATGGTGGAATCCATCTGTTGAAAATCAAGCAACTGATAGGGCATTTAGGATTGGTCAGATGAAAAATGTAATTGTTCATAAGTTCATCATGAAAGGTACAATTGAAGAGAAAATAGACTTGATGATTGAAGATAAAATAAAACTATCAGAAGAAATCATTTCAAATAATCAAATCAATCTGATTTCTGAAATGGATAATGATCAGTTGATTGATTTGTTTACTCTGAAACAATAAATATTAAAAACAAAGCAATGTCTTTAAAGACAATAAAAAAATGGGGAAAATTTGATGAGTCGATTAGTTATCTATTATTATTTAATCATCAATCTTGTTGCAATTTTGGCAATGGCGATTGATAAAATAAAAGCAGTAAATGATAAATGGAGAATTAAAGAAAATTCACTTCATTTTTTATCATTTGCAGGTGGTGTCTTTGGCACAATCATATCCATGATTACACTAAGACATAAAATCAGAAAATCTGGATTTGTTTTCATTACGTTTCTAGCGCTATTGATTCATATATATCTGACTTATAATGTCATTGTATATCTATATTGAATTTGAAAGATAGCCATCTACATATGCTATTAAATATGAAGAAAAACTAGATATGTGGAAGATTGTTAAGCAAAACATCGAGTATTCTAAAAACTTTAAGTAGTCATTGATTAAATTATACAAGTTGATAAATATAGAATGATAGTGATATTAAGTAGGAGTTTAAGGTGAAATATTCTTTA
>DAOUQP010000123.1 GCA_030625575.1 Eubacteriales bacterium
ATCGTCTTCATCGTAAGTAAAAGTATTTTTGATATAGATATCGATATCAATCAAAGTGTTGTCGTCATCACGTCTTGCTACAAAGTAGAAACGTCGATTTTTATATAAAACTATATTGCCTTCGTCATCTATTGTGTAATCTTTTGTTGGAATGATAAGATTTTTATCTTCATCCACCATGTTTTGATATTTATACAATACGATATTCTTTTCTTTACTGATAATATTTTTATCATCATCCATATATACAGTTACGCGTGGAAAGTTTTCATAGTTATTAAAAAGTCCCATCTCATTTAGAGATTCCTTTAGAATAACCACGCTATCATCAGTCGATCCTTTTCTCAGTGTATAATCTGGAATGTTTTCTTCGCTAACAGCACCAAGTTCTAAAAGTTTTGCCCAAGTGCCTTTGCCGACAATTCCATCAACTTGAATAGCATAGCGACTTTGAAAATTTCTAACTGAAGAGTATGTAGCTTCACCAAAATAATTAGAAAAATCCTTTGTATTGTATACGTTTTCTACAATTTTTTGTAATCTTAAATCCATTGTCGAGTAAACTTTCAACCCGTTGTTATAAAGATAATAAAAAGCTTCTTCTTCAGAATATTCGTATTTTTCCATAAGGTCGTTAATGACATCCGTTTTAACCATATCGGAGAAGTAAGAAGAAATCTCAGTATCTTTAACCTTGCCGGGGTTCAGTTTCTCATAAATATTTGTATTTTTTGCGATTTCATATTCGTCATCAGTTATAGCACTATTGTCATGCATAAGACGAACAACCGTTAAATATCTGTCAAAACTCAGTTCGTTATACACAATTGTATATACAGGATCGCTATCGTCGATAATTATATGTTCGTCTGTTATTTCTTTTTTAAAATACTTTTTCATTGGAGAATAAGCCGAAGGACTCTTTGGAATACCGGCAAGCATTGCACTCTCGATATAGTCCAACTCACTTGCACTTTTTGAAAAATATATCTCAGATGCCGCTTCAACACCATAAGCACCCGAACCTAGATAAATAGTGTTTAGATAAGCTTCAAGGATTTGTTCTTTGTTTAAGCGACGCTCCATTAATACGGTATAGTAAGCCTCTTTAATTTTTCTATCTAATGTACGGTCTTCCATTTCTTCTGGAAGATAAAGATTTCTAGCTGCTTGCTGTGTGATTGTAGATGTACCGACGATTCTAGAATCGGAAGTAATTGAACTCCAAACAGCACCCACTAAACGCACATAATTAAAACCAGAGTGTTCCCAAAATGTCTTGTCTTCAACTGAAACATAAGCATTGATTAAAACAGGCGACATATCATCGTATTTAATGATAGTCCGATATCCACTGGTTTGCAGTTTTTCAATCAATTCACCGTTGACATCCAACAGTTCTGCGTTTTCTGTCCATAATTCAGCAAACCGTGTAGGATCAATCTCGGGTGCATCATCAATGATACCTTTAACGATGTAAAATGTAGCACCTGCTCCAAGCAATCCTATAACAATTATTAAAATGATAATTATATTTAAAATGATTATAAACTTATTTCTTTTTTTATTTGTTTTATTATTTGTTTTTTTAGTCATAAATGCCTCCTACAAAATTATTACTAAAAGATATTATACCACATAAATTATTTTTTTTGTATGCTCTCTAATTGGAGTCTGTTATAATGGGGATAGTATGGAAGAAGGTGATGTTGATGGATTTATTTGCAAATGAAAATTTGGAAGATTTTGAGCAAAAAGTAGTACTTGTGGGTGTTAACTTTGGTAAATATGATATTGAAGAATCAATGATGGAGCTTAGAAATTTAGTTGAGGCGGCAGGAGCTATTGTACTCGATCAAGTTATTCAGAATCGTGATAGAGTTGATGCAAGATATTATATTGGCAAGGGTAAAATAGAAGAAATTAAAAACATTGCAGAATTTCACAATGCAAACACGATTGTTTTTAATGATGAATTATCTGGAGCTCAAATTAGAAATATTGAAAATGAAATAGATATGAAAGTAATTGATAGGACAACTTTAATTTTGGATATATTCGCTTTAAGAGCAAAGACAAGGATAGCAAAATTGCAAGTTGAATTGGCTCAGCTTAAATATCGCTTGCCGAGATTGAAAGGATTTGGAAATTCTCTATCCAAGTTAGGTGGAGGAATCGGCACAAGAGGCCCTGGAGAACAAAAATTGGAGTTGGATAGAAGAAAGATAGACAAAAGAATTTCTGATATCAGACATCTATTGAAGGAAGCTGAAAGCGATAGGGAAACTCAAAGAGGGTTAAGGAAAAAATCTGCGATTCCATTAGTAGCCTTAGTTGGGTATACTAATTCTGGTAAATCAACTCTTATGAACCTGGTATTGAATAAATTTGATTCAGAGGGGTCAGAGGTGTTTGTAAAAGATATGCTCTTTGCTACCTTGGATACTAGTGTTAGAAAAATTTCTTTAGATAAAAATAGAACTTTTCTATTGTCAGACACTGTAGGCTTTGTAAGCAAACTTCCTCATAGTTTGGTGGAAGCTTTTAAGGCTACGCTCGAAGAAGTGGTTGAGGCGGATGTTTTGATTCACGTAGTCGATAGCTCAAATGAGAATTTCAATACTCAAATAGAAATTACAAACAATGTGCTGAATGAAATAGGTGCTGATGATAAGAAAAACATTTATGTGTTTAATAAGATCGATCTTTTGAATAGAGAAATAGATACTGATTATTCGTATATTCCAGTTTCGGCGAAAATGGGTATCGGTATCGACGGGCTGATTGAAGAAATTTCAAATATCATTTTTACAAATTTAAAACGAGTATCATTTATGATACCTTATAGCGAAGGTAGCATTTTAAGTGATATAATGACCAAGTGCGAAACTATTGAAATGAATCATAAAAATGAAGGAACTGAAATAATTGTGATTGCTGATACAATAATTAGAAACAAATATCAGAAATATATTGTGTAGAGGTGTAAAAATTGTCTTATCGTTCTGTTTTAAATAATTCAGAGACAGATTACATTGTAGAAAAGTCTAAGTTCATTGCACATGTTAAACCTGTTAAATCTGAGAAAGAAGCACAAGAATTTATTGAAGAAATAAAAAAGAGGCATTGGAATGCTTCTCATAATGTCCCTATATATATCATAGGAGAGGATATGAGCATTCAAAAATTTAGCGATGATGGTGAACCTTCGGGAACTGCTGCTTTTCCAGTTTTAGATATGCTGAAAAAAGAAGGTATAACAAACTTGGTTATTGTGATAACCAGGTACTTCGGCGGAATAAAACTTGGAAAGGGTGGACTTATAAGAGCATATACTCAAAGTGCTAAATTAGGACTTGATTCATCAAAAGTCATCGACTATGAACAATTAATAAAAATTCAGATTGTTTATGAGTACACTTATCATGGTAAAATTGAAAATTACATTAATGGATGTGAAGAAATTTTTGATTTCAATACAGAATTCGATGATAAAGTTCGTAAAGAGATTTTAACCCCGGTCGACAATGCATCAATTATCGATCAGATTGTTGAAATTACAAGTGACAAGGTAGAAATAATTGAAAAATCAATAGGTTATTATAGTATATTAAATGGAAAGGTTATAGGTGAATAAAATGTTTGAATTCAACAACAATAAGTTGATCAACGAGATGTTGGACAAAAAGAAGTGGGCGATTGTAGGCGCTACTAAAAGAGAAACAAAATTTGGTTACGAAATTTTAATGGTGTTAAAAAACCATGGATACGAAGTGTATCCCGTAAACCCTTTTTACGATGATATCAAGGGCATTAAATGCTACCCGTCTTTAAAAGATATTCCAGTCAAGGTTGATTGTGTGGATATTGTTGTTCCGGCTAAAAAAAGCATCAATATCATCGATGAGGTTAAAGAATTGGGAATAGAAAACATTTGGTTTCAACCAGGAACTTATAATGATGAAGTTCTCGAGAAATCGCATGCAATGGGATTGAATACTGTATTTGAAGATTGTGTCATAGTCGAAATTAGAAATAGATAAAAGAGGTAAAAATATGAATATTGAAATGAAAATTGAAAAAACCATAGAATGGTTAAGAGAAAAAGTGAATGAAGCGAGTGCAAAGGGATTGATTGTTGGATTGTCAGGTGGTATTGATTCATCTGTTGTCGCATTTTTAATGAAAAAAGCTTTTCCTGATAACTCGTTAGGTGTAATTATGCCTATTCATTCGCATTCGAATGATCAAAAGGATGCGGAAAAATTAGCTTTAGCCGCAAATATTGAATATCATGTTGTAGATTTATCAAATGAACACAAGAGTATCAAGGAAAAAGTACTATCTGAAATTAATGGTGAAGCAAATGAAAGAGGTGCTGATTCCAATCTAAGAGCAAGACTTAGAATGAGTACCATTTACACTTTTGCCAACGCCCTTAACTATTTAGTAGTGGGGACAGATAATGCCGCAGAAACAATAACGGGGTATTTCACTAAGTATGGAGATGGCGGTGTCGACATACTTCCCATAGCTAGGCTTACGAAAAGGGAAGTATATGAATGGGGAGTGCATTTAGGTGTACCTGAAACTATTCTCGATAAAGCTCCATCAGCAGGATTGTGGGAAGGTCAAACCGATGAAATAGAAATGGGTGTGACTTATGATTCAATTGACGATTATATCGAGGGAAAAGAGATCGATAAGAAGGATAGAGAGATAATCGAGAGACTCAACAGGATTTCAGAACATAAAAGAAAGGTTCCACCTATGCCGCCTGAATATGAATAAATTTGCTATTATGAAGTCGAAGTGCTAAAATATTCAAGGAATTTAAATTTAGGAGTGGAAATAACATGGGTAGAATAGGAACGATAATAAATAGAAAAGGCAAACAAGATGCTAAAAAAGCTAAGATCTTCACTAAATTGGGTAGAGTTATCATGGTAGCTGCTAGAGATGGTGGAAGTGATATAGAGTATAACCCTGCTTTAAAAACAGCTGTAGAAAAAGCAAAAATAGCAAATATGCCTAATGATAATATTGATAGAGCGATTAAAAAAGGAGCAGGCGAACTTGAAGGTGCCGTATTTGAAGAAATCACATACGAAGGTTATGGTCCTGCTGGAGTTGCTGTATTGGTAGAAGTATTGACTGACAATAAAAATAGAGCTGCAGCTGATGTAAGAAGCTATTTTACTAAAGCAAAAGGTAATTTAGGTGCAAATGGCTGTGTGTCTTTTATGTTCGACAGAAAAGGTGTTTTGGTAATCGATAGAACAGAGGATATGGATGAAGAAGTAGTTGAAATGGACATAATTGAATCTGGAGCAGAGGATTTATCGATTGAAGATACTCATTTTGAAGTATATACAGCTGTTGAAGACTTTGGAATAGTAAGAGATGCTCTTTCAGAAAAAGATTATGAGTTCAGCATGTCGGAACTTAGATATCTACCGCAAACATCCAATAATATGACAGATGAGGAAGATGTCAAGAATATGAACAAGTTGATTGATCTTCTAGAAGATTGCGATGATGTGCAGAACGTTTATCACAACTGGGAAGAATAGATTAAAAAAACAGTATTTGAAAAGACCTTCATTGATTGATATGCTCCCCTTAAGGTAGACAGTTAAAATAATAAAACTGTTATCTTAAGGAGGAGCATATTTTTATGGAAAGAAAAGCAAAGTTTTCGTTCGAAACAAAGATAGGTGCTGTTCAGCGATGGCTCACTGGGAAGAGCAATCCTCATTATGAAGCATCAGTGTTGGGTATTAGTTTTACAAGCGTAACTGAGTGGATTTCACTTTATGAATCATTAGGAGATGCAGGACTTATAACAACCAGCAAAAATACAGTTTATTCTACT
>DAOUQP010000160.1 GCA_030625575.1 Eubacteriales bacterium
AGTACTTTTGATAGTTTCTTCTCACACCCAGGAGATACTATTAACAAAGTGGCAGGTCTACCGGCTCAGTTTCATTTTACTCATCACCCTTCCCGCTAAAAAGCAGTGGTTAACATGATTTTCATCCACATTACGGTTGCTGGGACAGCTTGAGATTATCAACTCAATTCCCTATTAAGTACTAGGTACGCCAACTGTTGTCTATTTAATTACATTTACATAATAATTCAAACATCGATAATATGTCAAACAAATTCTACTTTTATTAATTACTCTATCTTTTTTCAATATTAACTACTTTTTTATTCCTTTAAATGTAATTGTATTTTTCTTATAAAAATACTATCATTATTACATAGTAAAAAAACAAGTAGAAAATGACGTTCTATTAGGAGATTAAATATGAATATAAGAAAAGACACTATCGGTATAATGCTGGTAATAATAATTGTAATATTATTAGCCTTTAATTTTTCCGACAAGGTTGAAAAGCAAATTCAGGTAGAAGATGAATTTCCCGTATCTTATGAAACAGGTTTGGTTATAGATCAGCAATTGTTCCACCAAGAAGGTAATTTTTCATATGATTACCAAAATGTTTTAATAAAAATTCTAAGCGGTCAATATAAAGGCGAGTATGTAAGCGTTGAAAATCATCTAGCAGAAAATGACGTTTACAGTATAGAAGTAGAAAATGATGATAAAGTCGTTTTAATGATTCAAGAATACGACGGCGAAAGGGATATTTACATATCCGATTTTTCCAGAGAAGGAATAATCAAAGTATTGGTATTCGCTTTTTTAGCAATATTGATTCTCATTGGAAAAACAAAGGGATTTAAATCGGTTATGACAATAACCTTGACAGTTGTTCTTATTTTTAAAGTATTGCTGCCGGCAATTCTTATAGGCTGGAATCCACTAACGACAACTATCGCCATTGCAACGGTCATTACTTTATTGACCATTACAGCCATTGCAGGTTTTCATAAGAAAAGTTTCGCCGCAATTCTCGGAACGATCATAGGAGTAATCATCGCTGGTGTTATATCGGTCACAGCGGCAAAAATGATCAAGCTGACCGGATTATCATCTGAAGAAGCCATCATGCTAATGTATCTTCCTCAGAATATATCGTTGAATTTTCAAAACCTGCTTTTTTCAGGTATCCTGCTTGGCGCCTTGGGTGCTGTAATGGATGTCGCTATGAGCATTGCATCGTCAATTCAAGAAATTCACAATGCAAATAATGATTTGTCAGCTTATGAACTTTTCCAATCGGGAATGGAAGTGGGCAAGGATATGATGGGAACCATGTCAAATACACTTATACTCGCTTACACAGGTAGTTTCATTCCATTGATGCTGCTCTTTATGGCATACAGCACCCCTTATACTAAGCTAATAAATATGGACATAGTTGCAACTGAGATAGTTCGTTCTTTATCTGGAAGTATTGGGCTTATCTTAACAATTCCTATAACAGCAACAATTGCAGTTGCTTTAGCAAAAAATAGTTTATCAAAAAAAGTCGACTAAGTTTTCAATCTAAGGTGCAAACTAATCTAAGTACGCAATATGTTATAATAAATTAAGGCTCTGTTAGACAATAGTGTTGTTATTTTTGAAAAAGTCCTAGTCTATTTCGCAAATCCATCTATCCAACAAAGCCCAACTGAAAAAGCATCCCAATTTAGAGCCTTTGATGTGCAGATTACTCTTTTAAGCAACCTATCGGAACAATTATTACGCCATCTTGTCTTTTGTAAGCATAACCAGTGCTTGTAATAATCATCTTGAAGGCTGGTTTTCCTAACTTTTCTGTATCAATACGTTCTTCTAGCTTTAATAAATTTTCTGAAGCTTTATCAAATTCTGCATTCCCCAACTTAACTTCAACAAGTCCCCATTTATTATCGTTTAAATGAATGATGGCGTCCGCTTCAAGTCCAGTCTTATCTCTATAATGAAAAACTGACCCTCTGTTAGTTTGTGTATAAATCTTCAAGTCCCTAATAACCAACGATTCAAACAACAGCCCGAAAGTATTCATATCCCCAAACAATTTCTTAGGTGAAGCTTTTAACATACCCGCCGCAATGGATGGATCAACGAAATATCTTTTATCTGAAGTTCTGACTGCAGTTTTTGATCTTAATTTAGGGCTCCACGCAGGAACATTATCTATTATATATAACTTTTCTAGTGCACTGATATAATCAGATAAAGTATGCCTATGCATAGAAGAATCGTGAGCTTTAATATCATCTAATATGGTTGATTCTGTAGCTAGGCTAGCTGTATGCCTAGCCAATGACCTCATAACATTTCTCGTCTTCTCCACATCTCTTTTCTTGCCATTGACAGTTTGTATTTCAGATTCTGCAATTGTATAGCAATAAGCCTCTGCAAAACGCATTGCTATTTGGGGAGTTTTCCCTATAGTACATGGCCAACCTCCACGAATAATCAGCTCAGCCATATCATCTATACTCAAAGTTGAAAATCCCTCAACATCTTCTTCTCCATCGAAAAGTTTCTTTAGGCTAACACTTCCATTAGAATCTCCAGACTCATAGAGGGACATCGTTCTCATCATTAGCCGAGCTATTCTTCCAGCCCCAGAATGAGAAATTTTGCTTTCATCAACAGTGGTTGAGCCTGTTAATATATAAAGGCCTGTTTCATTTCTGACATCCACACTAAATCGTACAGCATCCCAAAGTTGAGGTGCCATCTGCCATTCATCAATCAACCTTGGGTTTTCTCCTTCTAACAACTTGGTAGGCTTTATTTTTGCAAGAGTCAAGTAAGATTCTTTTTGATCAGGATCTTGCATATAAAGCGTGCTTTTGGCAAGTTGCTTTGCTGTAGTAGTTTTACCGCATGCTTTAGGTCCGGTTAATAGAACAGCCCCAAAAACCGACAAGTCGTCTTTCAAAACTCTATCGATAGTTCTTATTAAATATTTACTCATATTCATCACCAATTCAAGTATAATCGACAGCTTGTGTGATTTCAAGTTAATTATACATGTTGGACTGTTTGCATTATACATATCGGACTGCTTATGTTGTACAATTTGGACCTCTTGCTCAATAGAACACAGGTTTGATTTCACAAAACAACAACACTATCGTTTAACAGAGCTTAAATTAAAGATGATGTTTTGCAATAAATAGGATGTGAAATATGAATAAAAATCATTTAGTTCAATTCAAGGACGGAATTTTCAAATAGATGTGAATATCGAAAATGAAACTGTTTGGCTAACTCAATTGCAAATATGTGAGTTATTTGAGAGAGATAGAACAGTTGTAACAAGACATATTAACAATATTTTTAAAGACGGCGAATTGGACAAGAAGAGCAATGTGCAAAAAATGCACTTTCCTAATTCTGACAAGCCTGTTTCGATGTATACTCTTGATGTAATTATTTCTGTTGGCTATAGAGTAAAATCAAGTAGAGGAACAAAATTTAGGCATTGGGCAAACAAAATTCTGAAAGAATATTTAATCAATGGATATGTAGTTAATATTTCTAGACTAGAAAAGGAAAATCAAAAACTAAAAGAATTACAACAGATGATTTCTGTTGTACACAAGGTGACTATTGAAGGAGATGTTGGTAGTGATTTTAGTGTTTACATCTAAAACCAAAAAAGTCGACTAAGTTTCTAGTCGACTTTCTTCTGTAGTCTATTGGTACTTTTCTTCTTTTGCTTTCTTTATTTCAGTTAATAAAAAAGGTAGAATTTTATTCAAGTCCCCAACAACACCCAAATCCGCAACTTCAAAGATTGGAGCCGTTTCATCTTTATTAATGGCAATAATCAGTTCCGATTCTTCCATACCCGCTAGATGCTGAATAGCTCCAGATATTCCACAAGCTATATAAAGATCCGGTCTAACCGTTTTTCCAGTTTGACCAACTTGGGCATCTTTAGACTGCCAACCCGAATCTACAGCCGCACGAGATGAAGAAACCAATCCACCTAAT
>DAOUQP010000155.1 GCA_030625575.1 Eubacteriales bacterium
TGTACTCACTCCAATGTATCGCTTACGCCAACCTACCTCCACTTCACCACTTGCAACTTGATTTTCTTTTAAAGGTATCGTTTTGTTATGAAAGTTTTTCGGCGTCATAACTCGGATATCTATTTCTTCTTCTTTTAAAGCTTTAGGTAAAGAATAAGCAACATCTGCCAATCCTCCGGTTTTGCTAAACGGAACCGCCTCTGCCGAAACAAATAATATCTTCATACGCTCCCCCCATTTCAAATATTATTTCTAACAATATATGGATGATTCTCATCACCGCTAAGTGTCTTTCTTTCACTGACAACAATATCTTTTTCTAAAATCATATGATTTATACTCGATGTTTTATTTATAACGACATCTCTCATCAATATGCAGTTTCTCACGATGGCGCCTTTTTTAACATGTACATTTCTAGACAATATCGAATTCTCGACAACTCCCTCAATTACGCACCCAGAGCTTATGAATGAATTCGACGTATAAGAATCATCTCCATAAAACGCAGGCGGTGAATCTTTTACCATCGTATATATCAACCCATTACCATTAAATAATTCATCCTGAATATCTCTATTCAAAAATTCCATGTTGGTTTTATAATAGTTTTCCAACGAATTTATACACGCCAAGTAACCTTCAAAAGGGTATCCGAATATTTTAAGTCGACCGACTTGATTTAGCATGGTTTCTTTAAGATACTTCACATCGCCGAGATGAATCGCTTCTTCAATTATTTCTACCAATAAATCTTTTTTCATCAAATACATTTCCATCGAAATATTATAATCTTTTTTCTTCCCCAAATATTTGCCGATACTCATAACTTCCAGGCCATCAGAAAAATTGATGGTATCGCAATCAATAAATCTTTCACTATTATTATTCATTCGCTTGAACATTATAGTTACATCCGCACCTGATTCTTTATGTTTCTCCAGCATTCCTTTATAATCCACGTTGCAAATCATATAACTTCTCGATAGCAAAACGTATTCTTGCGACGATCGACTTATATGATTGATCATCAATTTAAATACTTCAATATCACCTTTTTTCTGAGCGACATCAACCGATGACGCTTCTGGGTTAAAAATATTCAATCCGTCTTTTTTCCTGTCTAAATCCCAATACCTTCCACAGCCTACATAATTATATATCGCTCTAGCTTTTTCTTCAGTACTGATCGAAATATTTATAATACCGCTGTTAACCATATTAGATAATATAAAATCAATTACGCGATACCGACCGCCTATTGGAATGGTAGCAATCGTACGCGAATATGTTAAATCTTTAAGCTTTTCAGATGATTCACTCAGACTAATAATCCCCATTATTTCACTCATGATTTATCCCCTTTCAAATTCAATTGATGTTTTATTAATTACTTTCAATAAGAATTTCATTGTCTTTTCCAATAATCTTAGTGCCGCTTTTAACTACTTCACCACTCATTACTATAGCTTTATAAATAGAAACATTTTCTTCGATAATCACATCCGGCATAATAACAGATTCAACTACCGATGAATTTTTTCCGATTTTCACTTTAGTTGAAACAATAGACTTTACAACGTTTCCCTCAATAATACAACCATCATTAACTAGAGAAGATTCCACATTTGCAGTTTCACTAATAAATTGTGGCGGGCTTATTGGATTAACCGAATAAATCTTCCAATCAGGATTGAACAAATCAAGTTTTTCCCCGTCTCCTATCAAATCCATATTAGCTTCCCATAAACTTTCTACAGTTCCTACATCTCTCCAATATCCACTAAACTCATATGCGAATATATCCGCATTGTCGTTTAGCAGTTTAGGGATAATATTTTTGCCGAAATCATTACTTGAGTTTTTGTCGTTTTCATCTTCTATTAAAGCTTCTTTTAATATGTCCCAATTGAAAATATATACTCCCATTGAAGCTAATGTGCTCTTAGGTTTTTCAGGTTTTTCGTCAAAATCAAATATTTTTCCGTTTTCATCTGCACTTAATATTCCAAATCTAGATGCTTCCTTGATATCTACATCGATAACCGCTATAGTCAATTCGGCATTCGTTTTTTTATGATATTTAAGCATTTTAGTATAGTCCATATTGTAAATATGATCTCCAGAAAGAATCAAAACATATTCCGGCTTATATCTATCGACAAAAAAAATATTTTCATAAATTGCATTTGCCGTTCCTTTATACCATCTTCCTCCTGTTTTGTTACTATAAGGAGACAATGCTCTCACTCCACCATATCGCCTATCTAAATCCCAGGGAGTGCCAATTCCTATATGTTCATTTAAAACATACGGTTCATATTGAGTAAGAATCCCTACCGTATCTATCTCTGAATTAGCACAATTACTTAAAGCAAAATCAATAATTCTATATTTACCTCCAAATGGTACAGCTGGTTTTGCAATCGTATAGGTCAATTCTTTTAACCTCGAACCTTGACCTCCTGCTAAAATCATAGCTATCATTTCTTTTTTATATTGAATCATTTTTTACCTCCTCGCTCTATATAGGTTTAAATTTGAAATACATCGTAGCAAGTGGAGCTATGTCTATTTTTATAGACTGTGATCTTCCGTGCTTATTATTCTTTCTAGTGGTTATATCGCTGTTATCACCATATCCTGACCCCCCATATTCTAAAGCATCTGTATTCATTATTTCTATATATTTACCCATAAATGGTACACCAATCTCATAATTCTCATAAACTGCATGAGTGAAGTTACATACCACAACAATATGCTCCCCTTTATCTCCATTTCTTACAAAAGATACTATACTCTGTTCGTTATTTGAAAAATCAATCCATTCAAACCCTTTATTAGAATCATCATTTATGTAAAATGATGGTTCCACTTTATATAAATGATTTATTACTTTTACAAACGAACTCATTTCAATGTGTTTATTATATTCATCTAGAAACCAATCGATTTCTCTCTCATAATTCCATTCAATGAACTGCCCTATTTCCCCGCCCATAAACAAAAGTTTTTTACCTGGATAAGCATACATATATCCATAAAACATTCTAAGACTGGCAAACTTCTGCCAATAATCACCCGGCATTTTATCGACAAGAGATTTTTTTCCGTGAACAACCTCGTCGTGTGACAACGGCAAAATAAAATTTTCAGTGAAAGCATACATAATGGAGAAAGTAATCGCCTTATGCATATTTTTTCTACCATCATAATCGGTTTCAACATATTCCAACATATCGTTCATCCAACCCATATTCCATTTGAAGTTAAATCCTAATCCACCATCTTGGATTGGTTTAGTAACCGATGGCCATGCGCTCGATTCTTCTGCTATCATCAATGCTTCAGGGTATCTGTCAAACACTTCTTTATTAAGCTGCTGCAAAAACTCTACAGCAAATTCATTTTTTTCACAATGAGACGTTGTATACCCCCTGTACAACATAAACGCCACGGCATCCACGCGCAAACCGTCGATGTGAAATTTATCAAAAAAGAATAATGCGTTGGAGATAAGAAACGACTTCACTTGGTTCTTTGCATAATCGAAATTGGTCGTTCCCCACTCCTCGTTATCAGAAAATCTTTTGTCTACATGTTCGTAAAGTTTTGTACCGTCGAAGTTTCTCAACCCCTGCTCGTCATTGCAAAAATGACAAGGTACCCAATCTAAAATCACACTAATATCGTTTCTATGAAATTCATCTACCAGATACATGAATTCCTTCGGAGTACCGTATCTAGAAGTCATCGAATAATACCCTGTAACCTGATATCCCCATGATCCATCAAAAGGATGTTCTGAAACAGGCATTATTTCTACATGTGTATACCCATACTCTTTAACATGTTTTACAAGCTTGTCCGCTAATTCCATATATGAAAGGTATTCGCCATTCTCATTATATTTCCATGATCCCAAATGCACTTCGTACACATTTATCGGCGACTTATAGTGATTGATTTTTTTTCTTTTTTCCATAAAATTCTTATCACGCCATCTATAACCTCTTAGATCATAAACACACGACGCAGTGCTAGGTTTCACTTCAGTATAAAAAGCAAACGGATCAGCCTTTAAATCAATGTTTCCTTCACTTGATTCAATAGCATATTTATATATATCGCCTTCACTCAA
>DAOUQP010000037.1 GCA_030625575.1 Eubacteriales bacterium
TAATGTTACCTGTCTAGAATAACCTTTTTCTTTGTCATAGTAGCCATCAACTATTGATAAATAGATTTTACCCGATTTTTGTGGTGTTTTCTTTAGATACATATTTAATTCCTCCTAAGAGATATATGTATATTATACCACAATGTGCACTAATGCGCTATAGTAAATCGATGTAAAAACAAAATAAAAAAAGCCTGAAACAATTTGTATAACTTTGTTTCAAGTCGTTAGTCAGTGAAAGTAACTGCAAAAGTGTGGAGGAAAAAGAAAGAGAAGATTTTTTTAGATTAAAAAAAGTTAAAGATAAGACAAAAAGATAATTGTACTTCGATTATTTGAGTGATATTATAGATTTAGTGTTTATTATTAGGGGGTAAAAAAGATGAGTAAGGTAATGATTAGAATGAGAATGAGTATGCATGATGCACACTATGGTGGGAATCTTGTAGATGGTGCAAAAATGTTGAATCTCTTTGGTGATGTAGCTACAGAGCTTTTAATTCGCCAGGATGGAGATGAGGGATTATTTGCTGCTTATGATTCAGTGGAGTTTTTAGCACCAGTTTATGCAGGTGATTTTATTGAAGCGATAGGTGAAATTACTTATGTCGGAAATAGTTCTAGAAAAATGACATTTGAAGCGAGAAAAGTTATTGTACCAAGAACAGATATCAATGATTCTGCTTGTGATGTATTAGAAGAGCCGATTGTTGTTTGTAAAGCAACGGGAACTTGTGTTGTTCCTAAAGACAAACAGAGGGGTAAATAATATGGAAAAGTTAATTATAACGGCTGCAATTACTGGAGCTGAAGTTACTAGAGATATACAACCTAATTTAGCTCTTACACCAGATGAGATAGCTGAAGATGCTTATCAATGTTATCTGGCAGGAGCGTCGATTATTCATGTTCATGCAAGAGATGAAGAAGGTAATCCGACTCAAAGTTATGATGTATATAAAGAGATCAAAGATAAAATTGAAGCTAAGTGTAATGTAATCGTTCAACCATCAACTGGTGGAGCAACTTGGCATAGTGCTGAAGAGAGATTGCAGCCTGTGGAACTTAAACCTGAAATGGCAACTCTTAGTACTGGTACCGTAAACTTCGGTCCAGATGTTTTTATGAATACTGAAGAGTATATGGAGAAATTTGCTGCGAGAATGAAAGAACTTGGAGTAAAACCTGAA
Organism: Eubacteriales bacterium; assembly: GCA_030625575.1. Classification (GTDB taxonomy): domain Bacteria; phylum Bacillota; class Clostridia; order Peptostreptococcales; family Acidaminobacteraceae; genus DAOURC01. The sequence goes on from DAOUQP010000037.1 coordinate 1,191, forward strand.
ATTGAAGTATTTGAAAGAGGAATGATCGTCAACGCGTTGAAACTTGTTAAAAAAGGTTTGGTAGATAAGCCGGTTCATTTTGATTTTGTTTTAGGTGTACCGGGAGCTTGTCCTGGTGAAATTGAGGATCTAGTTTACTTCAAGCAATCTATTCCAGCAGATGCTACTTGGACAGTAGCAGGTATTGGAAGATATGAACTGCCATTAGCTACTGCAGCTATTGTAATGGGTGGTCATGTAAGAGTAGGATTTGAAGATAATGTTTACTATTCAAAAGGTGTTTTAGCAGATTCCAATGCTCAGCTTGTTGAAAGAATTGTAAGGATTTCTAAAGAATTGGGTAGAGTAGTTGCAACGCCTGATGAAACAAGAGAAATATTGAGTTTGAAAAAATAATACATTTATTTGTAATCAAAGACAGCCTCATCATAAGATGAAGGCTGTTTTTTTAATTGGTTACTTCTTCAATGATATCGTAGTTAGAATAATAATCTTCTTTATTTACAATGAAATAGTTTTTGTTGTCTGGATGATCTTTTGTCAGGATACCAAAGGTTGGATCTACAATATACCAGTTGTTATTGAGATAAACTTCAGCCCAGTTGTGCGAACTATTGCGGTTTGTTCCTTTATATACTCTAGAAGGTATTCCGATTCCTCTTAGAAGCGATACATAACAGTTTGTAATAGCAATGTTGTTGCCTTCGTTATAAAGATAAACATCATATGAGTTTTGAGATATTTTTTCGTTGTTTACTTGAACATTTTCTAAAATATATTTATATATATCATAAGCTTTTGCATAGTCTGACAAACTGTCGCGAGTGATTAAATATGCCATTGATAGAATATGTTGATGATTTGGTAAAATATTTATATCGGGTAATGTGTAGCGTATAAAATCATCAGATATATTGATGACACTAAATTTCATCAATAAATTTGATTGGATTTCAAGATCGACAAGTTCTGGGTTTATAACAATATCACTTTCGGTGTCTATAAAGATGCTTACATTGTGTTTTCCAAGACCAAAAGGTAGATAGATTTCCTCGTCGAAAGTTCCGTCGATTACAGGAATATTGAAATTGATGATTTTACTGTTTTTTTCTACAGTTACACGAATGTTTTCAATCAAGGGATTGATGGTTCCCACAAAATGAAAATTATTATAAGCTTGCATATTTGAATAAATTTCATATTGAAGCGTTGTATCTAGATTGTAGAATTTTGGGTACTCAATATAGTGTTCATCGGTTGAATCTATGGCTAATGATTTTATTTCAAAACTGTTTATAATATTTTCGATAGTTGATAGTAATTGAGGTAAGTCTTTGTTGATAAAATTAAAATCTAAAATATATAATAAATCGTTCACCTTCGTGATATAATAAGCGTATATTGGTTGTCCTTCAATCTGCTCGTAATTATACGTAATTAGTTTTCCATTGAACCCACTAGTGGTAAAAGTCTTTTCTTCGGTAAGTTTTATTTCGCCTTCATCATGAACATATTCAGTATAATCGTGTAATGTATTTATGTATTCATCTATAGATATATCATCGGGGTTTTTTATAACTCTTACATTTAATGTTATATCTTCATAATTACTTTTCTTGCCATATAAAAGAGTTTCTTCATCTAATAAATCCCAGTAATATGGAATATCAATATTAATATTGAATTTTGGAATTTCGATAGTTTTGTAAAAATAGTTTTTATAAGTTGTATAGATGTTATATTCATTATTGGTAAGTCTCAGTATTTTATTCAATTTATCATATTCGACATTAATATCTAAGAATTCAGTTATAAAACCAATAGGTACATACAGTATTGAATCATTTAGAATAATGGAAGTATCCATAATAAATGATTTACCATTTACATAACCAATTGTAGAATCCAAAGTGAATTTTAAAAAAGTATTGTCACGATAGATAACTAAAACTTTATCTAAATCATTCCATAGATACTGTGCCCCGATTAGTTCAGAAAATTCTTCTGCTGGAAATAAAGTTATATCTTCATGAACAATCACCGAATGAGTGAAGTCTATCATTTCATTATTATAAAAAATGGTTGATTCATTATCTCCATAACTGAATGAAGATATAAAAATTATTAGAATTAATACAATCAATAGTTTTTTCATTATTCATCTCTCCTAATATGAATATATAACAAAATATAAGATTTTTAAATAAAAACAATTAAATCGCTTAACTTTGAGGAGAAACTGTAATATAATCTCTATGGTTATAAAGAGATGGGAGATGTATAAGATGGATAGAGATTTATCGATAAACTTGGTCAGATTGACAGAAGCTGCAGCTATTGGAGCGGGAAGATATTTGGGTTTAGGTAAAAAAAATGAAGCGGACGGCAGTGCTGTTGATAACATGAGAAAGATGCTGGATACTATGCATATTGAAGGTGAAGTTGTAATAGGTGAAGGCGAGATGGACGAGGCACCTATGCTTTACATAGGAGAGAAAATCGGGATACCGGGTATGGGATATCCAAAAGTTGATATTGCAGTCGATCCGATAGATGGAACAATTGCTTTAGCTAAAGGCTTAAACAATTCTATTGCTGTTATTGCACTTGCACCACAAGGTACTTTATTAAAAGCACCAGATATGTATATGGATAAACTGGTGGTTGGACCTAAGGGTAAGGGAGTAGTGAGTTTATCTTACTCAGTTAAAGAAAATCTTTTAAATCTTGCAAAAGCATTGAATAAAGATGTAAAAGAATTGACAATGACTACAATAGATAGGGAAAGAAGTCAATATATAATAGATGCTTGTAGAGAGCTAGGAGTTAGAGTTAAACTGTTTGCTGATGGTGATGTAGCCACAGCTATTGAAACTTGTTTAGAAAGCTCTGATGCTGATATTTTAATAGGCAGAGGTGGAGCTCCTGAAGGTGTAATTGCTGCAGCTGCAGTAAAAGCTTTAGGTGGCTATATGGAATGTAAACTCATTCCTGAAAATGATGAAGAAATTGAGCGCTGCAAGGTTATGGGTGCTGATTATGAAAATGTTTTAACGCTTGATGACATAGTTAAAAGCAATGATATATTCTTTGCGGTAACTGGCATTTCAGATGGTGCTTTAGTGAAAGGGATTAAATATCATAATGATGTGGCTGAGACGCATTCGATGATTATTAGAGGTAAAACTGGAACAATTAGATTTATTGATGCTATTCATCATTTAGAGCAAAAGCCCCATTATGCAAAATAGGAGGAAATTTTGAATTTTGAATTTTTAAATGGGAAAACAATTATTCAACTTAGAGAGCTTGCGAGAGATCTAGGGGTAAAGAGTGTTACTAAGTATAAAAAGGAAGAACTTGTTGAGCTTTTAATAACTAGTTCAAAGAATCAAGAAATAAAACAACCTGAAGTTCCGGAGAATCAAGAAATAAAACAACCTGAAGTTCCGAAAAATCAAGAAGAGGTACAAGGTGTTTTGGAACTTGTTGAACAACAGAACTTTGGATTTATGAGATTTGATAATTTTCTTACGAGTAAAGAGGATGTCTATGTTTCACCATCTCAAATCAGAAGATTCAATATGAAAACGGGAGATCTTGTTACCGGAATTACAAGAAAGCCCAAAGACAATGAAAAATTCAGAGCGTTATTGTATGTTAAAAAGATTAATGGTGATAATCCTGATGTTGCGGCGAAGAGACCGAAATTTGATACCTTGACTCCAACTTATCCTGATGAGAGATTCAGATTAGAGAGAGCTCACTCGGATTTATCTATGAGACTCATTGATCTGATTGCTCCAATAGGAAAAGGGCAGAGAGGGTTGATAGTTGCACCACCTAAAGCTGGTAAAACTATATTACTTCAAAAAATGGCTCAAAGCATAATTGCAAACCATCCTGATACAGAAGTGATTGTATTATTAATTGATGAGCGACCTGAAGAGGTCACGGAAATGAAACGTTCAATTAACGCCGATGTAATTTATTCTACTTTTGATGAACTTCCATCGCATCATATTCAAGTTGCTGAAATGGTAATTGAAAGAGCCAAGCGATTGGTAGAGCAGAAAAAAGATGTTGTTATTTTACTTGATAGTCTTACAAGATTGGCAAGGGCTTATAATCTTGAAGTGCCGAGTAGTGGAAGAACTTTGAGTGGTGGTTTGGATCCTGGTGCTTTACATAAACCCAAGAGGTTTTTTGGTGCTGCTAGAAATATTGAAGAAGGTGGCAGTTTAACAATTTTAGCAACTGCTCTAGTTGAAACGGGCTCTCGTATGGACGATGTTATTTTTGAAGAATTCAAGGGAACTGGAAATATGGAACTTAATTTAAGTAGAAAACTTTCAGAAAAGAGAATTTTCCCAGCAGTTGATATTCAGAAATCCGGGACAAGAAGAGAAGAACTCCTTTTAGATCAAGAAGAGCTTGAAGTCATCTGGAATCTAAGAAGAGCGATGGGAAATGTTTCAATTCAAGAATTGACTGAAATTATTGTGGATAAGTTGATAAAAACTAAAAACAATAAAGAATTTATTCAGATTATGAAAAAACAGGTTCTAGTTGAAAAATAATTTCATAAATGTTATAATATGATGGCTTGACAAAAGGGAAGTAAGATATTATTATTGATACAGCGAGATTTTTTGAAAAGAGGTGGATATGATGAAACAAGGTATACATCCTGAATATAAAGAAGTAGAAGTAAGTTGTGCGTGTGGAAACAAATTTACAACTAAGTCAACAAAGGATGAAATCAGACTAGACGTTTGTTCGGAATGTCATCCGTTCTTTACAGGTTCAGTAAAATCAATTGAACGTGGTGGAAGAGCAGAGAAATTCAAACAAAAATATGGACTTTAATAAGAAGTATTATTCTAGGTTAGAGGTTTTTTCTCTAACCTATTTTAATATATTCTATCTCTAGACTATAATGATATAGGGGGATGAGATATGGCAAAATTGTTTTTTAGGTATGGTGCAATGAATTCTGGAAAATCCACGGCATTGATGCAGGTAGCTCATAATTATAACGAAAGAGGAATGAAAGCTCTTATCGTTAAACCGCAAGTTGACACTAAAGGCGGAGAGAAAGTCGTTTCTAGATTAGGTGTTGATAGACATGTCGATATGCTTATACATAATGAAGAAGATGTTTATAATAAAATTATGGATTTAAATGACAAAATAGATTGTGTGTTAGTTGACGAATCACAATTTTTAGCAAAAGAACAAGTTGACCAATTGTTTGAATTTGCAGTTGTAGAAAATATTCCGGTAATATGTTATGGACTTCGAACGGATTTTAAATTAAATGGATTTGAGGGAAGCGAGAGATTGTTGTTACTTGCCCATTCTATTGAAGAGCTGAAGACAATTTGCAGATGTGGTCGTAAAGCTGTTGTCAACGGTCGGAAAATCAATGGAAAATTTGTATTTGAAGGGCGGCAAGTTGCTATTGATGGAGAGAATAAGATTGAGTATGAATCTCTTTGTGCTCAGTGTTATTTTAAATATAGAGAAAAAATAGGTGATATAAATGAGTAAAAATTGTAGCGTTGGAGGACAAGCCCTTATCGAGGGAATAATGATGCGCAATAAAAATAAAATATCTATCGTTATCAGAAGAAAAAACGGTGAATTAGTTGTAGAGAAAGAGACTATCAAGGCTTCGAAGGGTAAAATAAGCAAATTACCATTCTTGAGAGGATTGTTTGCATTGTTTTCTTCTATGACTGTAGGAGTTAAAGCTTTGACTTTATCGGCAAAGTATTTTGAAGAAGACGAAGAAATAGTAACGGAAGAAGCTAAATTTGACAAATTCGTCAAGAAGGTTTTTGGTAGTAAAGCAGATGATGTACTAGTACTATTTTCTATTGTCACTGCATTGTTTTTAGCGATAATGCTATTTACTGTGTTACCGACTTTTATTATTTCGTTATTCAGAAATGTTATTTCAAGCCAATATATACTAAGTGCATTTGAAGGTGTTCTTAAAATGATATTTTTCATTGTATATATTTTATTGATAAGTAAGATGAATGATGTTAAAAGAGTTTTTCAATATCATGGTGCGGAACATAAGACGATTCACTGCGTAGAGTCAGGGAAAGAATTAACTGTTGAGAATGCCAGAGAATTTACTACTCTTCACCCTAGATGTGGTACTAGTTTCTTGATATTTGTTTTAATTATCAGTATCACGATATTTTCCTTTATTACATGGAGTAATATATGGTTGAGGATAGGACTGAAAATAGTGCTTTTACCTGTAATTGCGGGAATAAGTTATGAAGTTTTAAAATTATCGGGAACAACAGATAATAAACTTATAAAAATGCTTAGCAAACCTGGATTGATGATGCAAAAAATCACTACGAAAGAGCCTGATGATCAAATGCTTGAAGCTGCAATAGTTGCGGTTAAAGCTGTAATGGATGATGGTGAATGCTAACTATTATTGAATGCTTGAAATGGGCCGAAAAGGTTTTAACTAAAGTATCGCCTACTCCATATTTAGACTCAGAGATTATCTTATTGCATATAATTAAAAAAGATAAGGTGTACTTGATTTTGAATGGGAATAAAATGCTGGAAGTAGACGAAGAAGAAAGATTCAAGAGCTTAATCAATGAAAGATTAGATTATAAACCCGTGCAGTATATTGTCAATAATCAGGAGTTTATGGGATTTGATTTTTATGTTGATTCAAGAGTTTTGATTCCCAGATCTGATACTGAGATTCTGGTTGAAAGCGTATTGGAAAGAATCGATGGTATTGATAAAGGCAACATTGCCGTGCTCGATATAGGTGCTGGTAGTGGCGCTGTTGCCATAGCTATTGATTTATTCAGTAAGAATGCAAATGTGTTTAGTGTGGATATATCTTTAGAGGCGTTAGAAGTGGCTAAACTTAATAATAAGAGGTTGAATGCAAATGTGAAATTTGTATTTAGTGATGTATTTGACAATGTAGAAGGTAAATTCGATGTAATTGTGTCAAATCCTCCATATATTGAAAAGTCTGAGTATGAAACTTTGGATAAAAACGTAAAAGACTTTGAACCAATGCTTGCATTAAAGGCAAAAAATGGCGGAATTTTCTTTTATGAGAGAATTATCGAAGAATCTTTTGATTATTTAAAAAAAGGTGGTATACTTGCTTTTGAAGTTGGATACAATCAAAGTATGAAAATAATGAAATTGATGGCTGAAAAAGGCTATGAAAATATAAGTATCATTCAAGATTTATCGGGTATAAATAGGGTAGTTCTTGGATATAGAGGTGGAAAAGATGTTTGATAAGTTAGATTTTATTGTAGATAAGTATGAAGAATTAAGCGAGAAAATTGCAGATCCTGAGATCATCAACGACAATAAGACTTGGCAAAAGTATATGAAAGAACATAGTGATTTAACACCAATAGTTACAGCATATACAGAGTATAAAGATGCTAAAATGAATATTGAAGAAGCTAAAGAACTTATGTATTCAGGAGATGAAGATTTAAAAGAACTTGCCAAGATGGAAATCGAAGAGTCGACTGAGCGCGTAGAAGAGTTGGAAATTGAATTAAAGAAACTATTACTACCTAAAGACCCTAATGACGATAAAAATGTAATTGTTGAAATTAGAGCTGGAGCAGGTGGCGATGAAGCAGGCCTTTTTGCCGGTGAGCTTTTAAGGATGTATATTCGTTATGCCGAGGGAAGAAGATGGAAAGTTGAAATAATGAATATATCAGAAACAGGTGTAGGTGGAGTTAAAGAGGCTTCATTCCAGATAACTGGTAAGGGAGCGTATTCTAGACTGAAATTTGAAAGTGGTGTTCATAGAGTACAGAGAGTTCCAGAGACAGAGTCTGGTGGACGTATTCACACTTCTACTGCAACAGTTGCAGTTCTTCCAGAGGTGGAAGAAGTAGATGTAGATATTAATCAAAATGATTTAAGAGTAGATGTATATAGATCTTCTGGAAATGGTGGACAGAGTGTAAACACAACTGATTCAGCTGTAAGAATTACTCATGTTCCTACGGGAATGGTTGTTACTTGCCAAGATGGAAAATCTCAGCTTAAGAATAAAGATAAGGCCATGAAGGTTTTAAGGGCAAGATTATATGATCTTAAGCTAGAAGAGCAAAATAAAGAAATAGCAGATGAGAGAAAATCTCAAGTTGGAACAGGAGATCGCTCTGGTAAAATAAGAACATACAATTTCCCACAGGGAAGAATTACAGACCATAGAATTCATTTAACTGTGTATAAGATGGCGAGTTTTTTAGAAGGCGAAATTGATGAGATGATCGATGCGTTAATTACAAGTTTTCAAGCTGAAGAACTAAAAAAGATTGATGAATAATATAAATGAATTTCTAAGGATTTTAGAATTCTTAGTCATCGGACAAAAAAACTCAATCCAAAATACCATATTTGGAGGAAAATCGTGAAATCAGAATATATGTATCTAGTCAACATTGCAGTGATGTTATTAGCTGCCAATATTGGTGGAGTAATCAGTAAAAAATTCAAACAACCAGCTGTGTTGGGGCAGATACTCATGGGTGTTATACTCGGTATGGGTATCATGGTTAAAACAGAGTTAGTGACACACTTAGCAGAGATAGGTGTAATATTTTTGATGTTTATCGCTGGACTTGAGACGGATATCGATGAGCTCAAAGAGTCGAGTAAATCATCTTCGTTAATTGCACTTGGTGGAGTAATCTTTCCATTTTCATTTGTAGGTGGAGCTACTTATTTATTAACTAATGACTTTTCAACAAGTATATTTATGGGAATTATTGCTACAGCGACATCTGTCAGCATCAGTGTTCAGACCTTGAGAGAAATTGGGCAGTTAAGAACAAAGCAGGGTATCACTATATTAGGCGCTGCAATCATCGATGATATTGTGGGTATTTTGCTTTTAACGATAGCTATCGGTGTTATAAGTCCTGAATCGAGTATCAATGTATTTTTTGTTCTTGGTAAAATAGTTATGTTTTTCGTAATTACTGTCTTATGTGGAATAGTTATAACTAAACTGTTAAGAATGTTTGAACTAAAAATAAATTTTGAAGATAAAATAGTAACTTATGCGATAATTGTTTGTTTCTTTTTGGCGTTTTTGTCAGAGGAACTAGGCGTCGCAGCAATTACAGGAGCATATTTTTCAGGTGTTGTTTTCTCTATGACATCGTTTAGACATAGGGTATCTCATGATATCAACAAAATTGCTTCATCAATTTTTACACCGCTGTTTTTTGTTGCTATTGGTATGGGCGTAGATTTAAAGAGTGCAGCAACTGCCTTGGGAATAGGTTCGATACTTATTGTAGCTGCGATATTGGGTAAAATAATCGGTGGTGGCTTAGGTGCGCGATTATCTGGATTCAATAAGGATGAAGCTCTTCAGATTGGTATAGGTATGGTGCCTAGAGCTGAAGTTGCAATCATTATTGCTAACCTAGGTTTAAAATTAAATGTAATTTCAGATAAAGACCTTTCAATAGTAATTTTAATGGTACTTGTTACAACTCTTGTCACACCATCATTACTTAAATGGTCATTTGCGAAGGTTAAATAGATAGAACATAGTTCTATCTATATCTATATAGTGGGATGTATGTGATGAAAAAAACAATAATTATTAGAGAAAACAGAATAGATGAAGCGGCGAATGCCTTAAAAGAAGGAAAGCTTGTTGTTTTTCCGACTGAAACAGTTTACGGATTAGGTGCCAATGCATTTGATGAAGAAGCTGTAAAAAATATTTTTATTGCAAAAGGAAGACCTTCTGATAATCCTTTAATTGTGCATATTGCAAATATTAATCAATTAAAAGATTTAACTGGAGAAATTCCTGAATATGCTCAATCGCTAATAGATGCGTTTTGGCCGGGACCACTTACTTTAGTTATGAAAAAATCTGATTTAGTTCCTGAAATAATTACTGGAGGTCTAGATACTGTTGCTATAAGAATGCCGAGTCATCCAGTGGCACTGAAGTTAATCAAGCTTTCCGGTGTTCCCATAGCGGCTCCAAGTGCCAATATTTCGGGCAGACCTAGTCCAACTAGTGAGATACATGTTGTAGAGGATCTCAGTGGGCGAGTTGATTATATTCTTCTTGCTGGAGATACTTCAGTTGGCTTGGAATCAACAGTACTTGATATCAGTGGGGCTATACCTCAAATATTAAGACCTGGTTATATTACATATGAAGATATACATGAAATTATCGGACAACTTAAGTATGATTTGCATTTGACTGATAAAAATATTACACCAAAGTCGCCGGGTATGAAATACAAGCACTATTCTCCTAAGGCTAAAGTAATAATAGTTGAAGGTAAATATAGCAGGCAAAAAATGACTAGCATGATAGATGATTATGCTGAGCAAGGAATAAAAGTAGGTATAATGGGTACAGATGAACTTTTAAAAGGTTTTTCGGGAGTTGTTTGTTGTTCTTTAGGGGATGCAAAAAAAATATCTGAAGTAGGAAATAGGCTGTTCAGATGTTTGAGAGATTTAGATCAGCAGAAAGTTGATGTTATATTGGCGGAGTCCTTTAATAGAGAGGGACTCGGTGTCGCAATAATGAATCGCTTGGAAAAAGCTGCTGGTTATCATATTATTAATTCAGAGGAGGACATGCAATGAAAATAGGAATGGGTAGTGATCATGGTGGGTATGAATTAAAGGAATTTATTAAGGAATATCTTGAAACTAAGCAACATGAAGTTGTCGACTACGGAACTTATTCAACAGAGTCTGTAGATTATCCTGAATATGGTGAAAAAGTAGCAAATGCTGTTGCTGACAAAGAAGTCGAAGTAGGAATTATCATGTGTGGAACTGGACTTGGAATTTCTATGGCGGCTAGCAAGGTTAACGGTATACGCGCAGCTGTAGTTAGTGAAGAGTATAGCGCGAGAATGGCGATGGTGCATAACAATGCAAATATTCTAGCTATGGGTGGCAGAGTAGTTGGAAAAGATTTGGCAAAAAGTATAGTTGATGCTTACTTGAATGCTGAATTTGAAGGTGGAAGACATCAAAAACGCATTGATAAAATAATGAAAATTGAAAATAAATAAGGAGCTGAAAATTATGAGTAAAGTATTTGAAATGGATCATCCTTTGATCCAACATAAGTTGACGTTGATTAGAGATAAGAACACTGGATCGAAGGAATTTAGAGAACTGGTCAAAGAGGTTTCTATGCTGTTGGCATATGAAGTAACTAGAGATTTACCTTTAGAAGACACAGAAGTTGAAACCCCAATTCAAGTAACAAAATCAAAAGTTTTAGCTGGAAGAAAATTGGGAATAGTTCCAATTTTGAGAGCAGGTCTTGGAATGGTTGACGGATTTTTGAATTTATTACCTGCAGCAAGAGTTGGACATGTCGGTCTTTATAGAGATCCTGAAACTTTAGAGCCGGTCGAGTACTATGTGAAATTACCAAGTGATGTCAATGAAAGAGAATTGATTATTATTGATCCAATGTTGGCTACTGGTGGAAGTGCGAATGCAGCTATAGGTTTCTTAAAAAACAGAGGAGCTGAGATGATAAAATTTGTTTGCCTGATTGCTTGCCCAGAAGGTATTGCAGCAGTGCAAAAGGCACATCCTGATGTTGATATTTACGTAGCTTCTATTGACGAAAAATTGAATGAGCATGCATATATAGTTCCTGGACTAGGTGATGCAGGAGATAGGTTGTTTGGTACTAAATAATATTCAAAAAAAGGTCTAGTATTTAGATCTTTTTTTATTATTTGAATTATTACGAGATTGACATATTTATAACAATGTTGTAAATTGTTAATATGAATATTTTTTAATAGCCTTATATATTTGATTATTTGTATATTTGTATTATAATTGTCTAGAGGTGCTTTATGACACAAAAGAGAAAAGATAAAATTAATTATTATTTAGATATCGCCGAGATAGTTTTAAAGAGAGGAACATGTCTTAGAAGGAACTATGGAGCGATTATTGTAAATAACGATGAGATTATTGCAACTGGGTATACTGGAGCGCCAAGAGGTAGAGAAAATTGCATTGATTTGGGGTATTGTGTCAGACAAAAATTAGAGGTTCCAAGAGGAACCAAGTATGAACTTTGTCGAAGTGTACATGCTGAAGCAAATGCAATTATTTCAGCTTCAAGAAAAGATATGATTGGTGCAGATTTGTTTCTAGTAGGAATTGAAAAGGATTCTTTAAATTACGTAGAGAATGCGAATAGTTGTTCTATGTGTAAAAGAATGATTATTAATGCAGGTATTAATAGAATTGTTATTAGAGATAATTTAGAAAACTATCGAACTATAGATGTTTTAGAATGGATTGAACATGATGATTCGTTGGATAGTCAAATAGGATATTAATGAGGTGCTATTTTGTTTAAATATATCTTTGCTTTTATTGTTGCAGGGATTTCAAGTGCTATTTTAACTCCACTTGTTATTGCTTTGGCTTATAAAATAGGTGCAGTAGATGTGCCGGATGACGATAGAAGAGTACATACTGAACCAATTCCTCGAATTGGTGGATTAGCTATTTTCTTAGCATTCTTAATTTCCATAGCAATATTTTCAGATCTAAACAGTCAAAAAATGTTTGGCTTGATTTTTGGATCTTTTGTTATAGTTGCAGGTGGATTGGTAGATGATGTAAAAGGATTGACTGCAAAAAAAAAGCTGCTAGTTCAGATTATAGCAGCATCGATTCTTTACTATTATGGTTTTAGAGTAGAATTTTTTACTAATGTGTCTGATCTTAACATGATTGTGAACTTAGGTTTCTTAAGTTTTCCTATTACAGTATTTTGGATAGTGGGTATTACAAATACCATTAATCTTATAGATGGTTTAGATGGATTGGCGGTTGGAATCAGTACTATAGCCGCAATTACTCTAGCCTATGTATCTTTTACTTTTGGTAGAAATGAGACGTTACTTTTGAGCTTAATTATTATTGGAGCAAATTTAGGGTTTTTACCTTACAATTTTAATCCAGCCAAAATATTTATGGGAGATACAGGAGCCTTGTTTTTAGGATTTGCTTTAGCGGCAATTTCTATTGAAGGAGTTATGAAAAGCGCAACTGTGATAGCGATATTTATTCCGTTATTAGCTTTAGGACTTCCAATATTCGATACAACTTTTGCAATAATGAGAAGAATTGTTAATAAAAAACCGTTAATGGAAGCTGACAAGGGTCATTTGCACCATAGACTATTATCTCTTGGGATGGACCAAAAAAAAGCTGTGCTGATGCTTTATCTTATTTCGATTTTATTGGGAATAGGTGTAGTTCTTTTAGTTAATAATCTTGTGCTTAATACCGTCATTGTTGTGGGAATTGTAGTATTTCTCGTCTATATACCAATTATTATTACAACAAGGAGAAAAGACGATGAACAAAATTAAAGTTATTTCAGTTTTTGGGACTAGACCAGAGGCGATTAAAATGGCACCTTTGGTTAAAGAATTTATTGAGAATTCAGAATATTTTGATTCTAAGATTCTAGTAACTGGTCAACATAGAGAAATGCTTGATCAAGTTTTAGATATATTTAAAATTGTTCCCGACTATGACTTGAATATTATGAAACACAATCAAAGTATTGTTGATATTACAAGTGAAGTTGTTAAGGGAATTGATGAAATTTTGAAAGATTTTTCTCCCGATGTTTTACTGGTGCATGGAGATACAACTACAAGTTTTGCTGCAGCGTTAGCGGCTTTTTACAATCATGTGAAAGTTGGTCATGTCGAGGCAGGTCTAAGAAGTGGTAATAAGTATTCTCCATATCCGGAAGAAATGAATCGCAGTTTGACAGGACGTATTGCAGATTTTCATTTTGCACCTACAAAAGGAAATGAGGAAAATTTAATCAATGAAAATATTGATAAGGAACATATTTTTGTTACTGGGAATACAGTAATAGATGCCTTATTGAGTGTTGTTGATTCAAAATTCAGGTTTGAACATCCAGTTTTGAAGAAGATTGATTTTGAAAATCAAAGAATTCTACTATTGACGGCTCATCGTAGAGAGAATTTGGGTAAGCCAATGGAAGATATCTTTAAAGCTATAAAAAGAATTGTTCTTGAGTTTGATGATGTGGAGGTTATTTATCCGGTGCATCTCAATCCAATTGTTCAAAAAATAGCTAACCAAGTATTAGGCGAAGTCAAGAGAGTTCATTTAATAGAGCCTTTAGATTATTTGCCTTTTGCAAATCTAATTTCAAAGTCGCATTTGATCTTAACGGATTCTGGAGGTATTCAAGAAGAAGCACCTGCGCTTGGGAAACCAGTTCTTGTTTTAAGAAAAGAGACTGAGCGCCCTGAAGCCGTGGAAGCTGGAACGGTAAAAATTGTAGGAACAAATGAAATGAATGTGTATGAAACGATCAAAATGTTGCTAACCAATGATTACGAGTATCAAAAAATGGCTAATGCTGTAAACCCTTATGGTGATGGAAGCACATCAAAAAGAATAGTAAATATTATTAAAGAAGCCATTCATGTTTAAGTTAGCAAAGATTTAGGAGGAAAAAAAGTGAAAAAAATTAAAAGTGTGGAAGAAGCATTATCTTATATTAAACCAGGTATGACAATTATGGTCGGTGGTTTTTTGGGTGTAGGCTCACCAGAAAAATTAATTGATGGTATAATTGAAAAAAACATCGGCGATTTGACTCTAATTGCCAACGATACGAGTTTTCCAGGTGTTAATTATGGAAAATTAGTTGAACATAAACTTGTAAAAAAAGTGTATACGAGTCATATAGGCACTAATCCTGAATCGGGAATTCAAATGCACTCGGGTGAAATGGAGATTATATTGACTCCTCAGGGTACATTGGTTGAACAAATAAGAGCAGGAGGCGCTGGTCTTGGTGGAGTGATTACTCCAACTGGAATCGGTACTGTTGTTGAAGAAGGAAAACAAAAAATAGAAATCGATGGAAAATTATATATTGTTGAAAAACCTCTTAAAGCGGATGTAGCTTTATTAAGAGGAGCAAAAGTTGATAAAAAAGGAAACGTTTACTATGATCATGCTGCAAGAAACTTCAATCCTATTATGGCTATGGCTGCAGAATTAGTAATAGTAGAAGCTGATGAAATTGTTGAAATCGGCGATATCAATCCGAATGATGTTATGACACCTCATATTTTTGTTAATGTAATAGTACAGGGAGGTAAATAATATGAATATTAAATCGATTATTGCCAATAGGGTAGCAAAAGAATTTAAAGATGGAAATTTAGTTAATTTAGGAATTGGATTACCAACTTTAGTAGCTAACTATATTCCTGAAGATATTGAAGTTACACTGCAATCGGAAAATGGATTTGTTGGAATCGGACCTGCTCCAGAACAAGGAAAAGAAGATCCCAACCTAGTGAATGCAGGGGCACAGCCTGTAACTATAAATTCTGGCGCTGCTTTCTTCGATAGTTCGATATCTTTTTCTATTATCAGAGGTGGACATTTAGACTTCACTGTACTAGGCGCTCTTCAAGTTGATGAAAAAGGAAACCTTGCCAACTGGATAATTCCCGGTAAAATGGTTCCCGGTATGGGCGGGGCTATGGATTTAGTTACAGGAGCTAAAAAGGTAATAATAGCTATGACCCATACAGCTAAAGGAAATATAAAAATATTAAAAGAATGTACTCTTCCTTTAACAGCTAAGGGGCGAGTTAATATGATAGTTACTGAAATGGGTGTAATGGAAGTAACTGATAAAGGTTTGTTGCTGAAAGAAAAAAATCCGACGTTTACTGTTGAAGAAATTCAGGCGCAAACTGAGGCGGAACTTATTATTTCTGAAGATTTAAAGGATATGGAGATTTGATTTGAGAAAACTAGATTTTAAGTCGCTACAAAATTTAGCATTAATAACTCAAGTGGGCTTTATTATGATTATTCCCATTATTGGTGGTGTTTTTTTAGGACATTATTTAGATACCAGGTATGGAACGGGAAGTCTATTTTTGTTTATTTTTATCATCATAGGAGTAATAACTGCCTTTATGAATCTTTTTAAATTAACAATTCGGAAATCAAAAAACAAAGATGGGAAATAATATGCAAGAAGTTAGAAAATTAGTTTTTAAAACAATTAAATTATCAATACTATCAGCTTTAGGATTGATAGTTATTTCATATTTTGTGTTTGCTGATAGTATGCCGATTATTATGGGTATTACATTTGGCGCTTTATTGGGTATTTTAAATTTTTATGATTTGTCTTTGACTTTGATTAAATCTTCAAGGATGAATTCTGGAAAAGCAAGAAATTTTGTGACCGTTAAGTACATGCTTAGGTATGTAGTGGTTGGAATTGCACTTTTGGTTTCAATAAAAGCAGACTATATACATGTATTGGGAACAATTGTAGGATTGCTATTAATTAAATTTGTAATTATGTTTGCAAATTTATTTAGTGATAAAAACTTCTTTATGAATATTATAAAGAGAAAGGAGGATAAATAGTGGAAGGTGGCTTTGGTCCTATAGTGGTGTTTGAGGTTTTTGGAATTCCCATTACTCAAACAGTAACGACGACTTGGTTTATAATGGCAGTTGTGATTTTACTTTCATTTCTTGCCACACGTAAACTTGAAAAAATTCCGAATAATGTTCAAAGCTCGGCTGAAATTATTGTAGATGCAATCAATGGTTTGACAGTACAAACCATGGGAGAAGCTAATATTGGATTTGCGCCGTATGCAGGAACATTAATAATTTTTCTAGCTTTAGCAAATATAGCTGGATTATTTGGTTTGAGACCACCGACTGCAGACGTAAATACTACAATGGGTCTTGCAATTATGACCTTCGTAATGATTCATTTTTTTGGTGCGAAATCGAAAGGTATAATACCTTATTTAAAAGGTTTTCTAGAACCTTTTGCAGCTCTTTTACCTTTGAATATCATGGGTGAATTAGCAACACCAATATCACTTGCGTTTCGTTTGTTTGGAAATATCGTAGGTGGATTAATTATAATGAATTTATTATACGGAGCTTTAGCGGGACTCACTACAAAGTTAATAGGGATAAATATTCCTATCTTCCAAGTAGGTATCCCTGCATTACTACATATTTATTTTGATTTATTTGCGGGAATACTACAATCATTTATTTTCACAATGTTAACAATGGTGTTTATCGCCATAGCTACAGAATAAGAAAATGAGGTGAACTTATGGAGTCAACCAATTTTATCATGACTTTTTTAGAGTGGTTGATGAGCTTTGATAGGAAGGTTCTAATATTATCTGCGTCTGCAATTGCTGCTGGTATTGCAATGATAGCTGGGATAGGTCC
>DAOUQP010000150.1 GCA_030625575.1 Eubacteriales bacterium
AAATATTTTTTTAAAGTCTCTACAAGCTCATGTCCTTTTTCTCTATCATATTTTACTAAAGGTTCTAGAACATCATCAAAAAACTGAGTTAATTCAGGTTTTAATTCACTATAAGAAAGAATTTTAAAGATTCCAAGTTCATCATAATGAAGCATATTTATATCATCTCTAGTTTTAAGATATTCAACAACGCGCGATGCTTCGTTATAACTTTTCCTGACTTCGTAAACATTTTGATAACTTCTACCGATACCTATAGTAATTCTGCTATCATAGTGAGCTCGCAAAACAATATCTATAATTTCTTTAGCAAGTTTTTTATTGTCAGTTAAGTTTTCTTTGCTTTTATCGTTGCTAATTAAAACAATTATCTTATTTCCTTTGTTTGCATAAATTATTTGATTTTTTTCATTTGATATTAATTCGTCCAAGATTTTTGTTAACTTTTCAATCAAGTAAGATTCTTCACTGGCATTAATTACTACTACCGAGTATTCATCATCATGTTTAAAATCAAAAAATATTTTATTTTCAAACGCTTGCTTAACCCTTATGTCGTCTTCAGAAAAAAGATTATCAAAAAACTCAATTCTATGTTTGTTTTCAACTTGGAAAATCGATAGTTTTTTCATCAAATCCAAAGTAATAATCGGAGTAGATGAATTAATAATTGTGATTTCCAGAGGTGTCAGCCTTCGATCCATTTCCCAGATATTGATATACCCATACACTTTTTCATCAACTTTTATAGGTATTATAATCCGTTTAACAACTTTTCCATCGATAATATCTTCTACTTCTATTTTTGTTCTATAATTAAATTTTTCTTCATATATATAATCAATCTTATTTTTAAAATCCTTTTCTGACGATAGCACATGTGTTTTAAAAATCATTTCACATATCATTACAGGATTTTCAACGCTTTGATAAATCGCATCAGCAATTTCTTGTAAACTTCCTCCATGCAAAATTGTATCGATCAACCTATTATGAAACTCATAGGTTTGAGTTAAAACACTAGATTGTTTATTTATTATTTCAGTTAAAGCCGGCATGATTATCTCACTGAAAGAAACATCATATGGAATTTCTATAATTGGAAATTTATATTCATTAGATTTCTCAATAATAGACTTTGGTACATTTTCAATATACCGTTTTGTCTTAATTCCAATGCCAGCTATGTTTTTTTTACTTAATTTAGGGATCAACTCATCCAATTGATGTATATCATCCTTAATCGAATAAGCAGTGGTGAGTAAGAATTCCCCAGAAGATACCCAATCCAAAATATCAGGAACTTCCATAACATTCATTTTTGTAATACGTCTATCCATTCCAGTTATTCCAGATAAGATTTTAGCGTTCTTCATAATATCCAGCTTCATAAGTTCTTCTACAGATAATCCAAAAGAATTTATCACATTGCTCACCACCTATTCATATTTCTTTATAAAAAATTTAGCAAGGGTATAATAATTGTTATTCAGGTAATATTATGTTTAATATGATTCCAATAATTGCTGCTAATGCCATACCTTCTATAGTAAAATCAACTTGAGCAAATTTAACTGGTAAAACTGCTCCGCCAAGACCCAATACAAATATAACAGCAGCTATTAACAAGTTTCTTGATTTTGTAAAATCTACAGCTCTTTCAACTAATGTTCTAACGCCGATTCCTGCAATCATACCAAATAAGATGATAGAGATTCCACCAATAACGCCTACAGGAATAGTACTGATAAGTGCACTCATTTTAGGGATAAGTCCTAAACATATTGCAAATACAGCTGCAATTCTCATGATTACTGGATCGAATACTCTTGTCAACGCAAGAACACCAGTGTTTTCAGAGTAAGTTGTATTTGCCGGTCCACCGAACATTGCAGATAACGATGTAGCAAGTCCATCACCGATAAGAGTTCTATGAAGACCAGGGTCTTTCATGAAATCTTTGTCAACTGTTGCTCCGATAGCTAAAACATCGCCGATGTGCTCCACCATTGTCGCTAAGGCAACTGGAGCAACTGTCATCACAGCTGTAACATCAAATTTTGCAATAGTAAAGTTTGGTAATCCTACCCAAGCAGCTGACGCCACTGGAGAAAAATCTACTTTACCCATTAATAAAGCCACCAAGTATCCACCCATCAAGCCGATAATTACAGGAATAACCTTGATGAATCCCTTAGTATATATTGTTACAATTGTTACAATGATAAATGCAACAGTTGCCAACAGCCAATCCGCACTCGCCATATTAATTGCGACTGGTGCTAATTTAAGTCCTATAACTATGATAATCGGACCGGTTATAACTGGTGGGAAATACTTGATTACATTTTCTACTCCAAATGCATATATCAATCCAGCCAGCACTAGATACATCAAACCAGCTACCACAAGGCCACCTTGTGCATGAGCCAAATCCGACATTCCAGCTACCGCTAAAATCGGTGCAATGAATGCAAATGAAGAACCTAAAAATACCGGTACTTTTTTCTTAGTGACAAAATGAAATAAAAGCGTACCTAAACCTGCCATCAATAACGTTACCGAAATATCCAATCCCGTTATTAAAGGTACTAATACAGTAGCGCCAAACATTGTAAAAGTGTGTTGCATACCTAGGACGACTTTTTTAGGATTAGATATCAAACTCGCATCTCTTAAAGCGTCCGCATTATTGTCTGTACTCATTAAACTCCCCCTTATCAAACTATCCCTTGCTAAACTTCTATGCTATTTCATTTAATGTAGAATTCGTAGTCTTCTTCCACACCAAAATATGTCCTCCCTGTTTCTTTGTTTTCTTTTAAAGCTCTCAACACACGTTCTGGAGTCATTGGCATTATCGTCATTCTAACACCAGTCATGCTGTATAACGCATTTGCAATTGCCGGAGCAGTCGGAATCATTGCCGGTTCTGCAACGCCTCTTGCACCATAAGGGCCTGTCAACTCAGGATTCTCAACTGGAATAATAATCATTTCAGGCATATCATCTGCAGTTGGAATCTTATAATCGACAAACGATGCATTAAGTGGTTTTCCATCTTCAAGAATCAATTCTTCAAATAACGCCGTCCCCAAGCTCTGTACTATAGCTCCCTCTAATTGACCCTCCAACAACGTAGGGTTGATTACCTGCCCTACATCGAAACTAGAAGAAACTTTAAGCACTTTGATTTCACCAGTGTCTGTGTCGAGTTCAATATCTACACCCTGTGCACCATAAGTCCAAAACGCAACCGGATTTTCGCCAAGACCCGTTTCAAAATCGAAATTCATGGTGTTCGGCGGAATAAAAGAACCTCTTCCGATTATCGGACCGTGAATTCCAGAACCATCCGGCATTGTCAAACCTAATGCCAAATCGGCATATGAAACTCTTCTTTCTGGATAGTACTTGGCTACTATATAACCATCTTCAAATATCAAATCATCCTCTTGCAAACTCAATTTTATACTGGCAAGTTTAACTAGTTGCGATTTAGCATCCTCGCATGCTTTTACAACAGCATTCCCTGCACAATAAGTGATTCGGCTGGCTACCGTTTGCCACTCATAAGGTGTATGATCTGTATCACCTGTTTTAATCGTAATTCTATCAGGATGTATCGAAAGTGTTTCCGCAGCAATTTGTGTCAATACGGTATCTGAACCTTGCCCTATATCCTGAGCACTCGTCATCAGATACGCAGTTCCATCTTCGTTCAATCTAACTATTGCCGAAGAGGCAACATCTGTAGGCATTGAAGGAGCCTTCATACCACCTGCAAAACCTTTTCCTCTCAGTTTATACTTCCCACTTGAAGGCATGGTTTTATCAAACTCTATTACATCGGCGGCGTTATCGATACACTCGATAAAACCACATGTTGTTATCGGTGAATCAGTAGCAGTTCTACCGCCGACCTTTTGTGCATTTATTCTTCTAAATTCAACTGGGCTTATTCCGAGTTCATTTGCAAGGATATCCATGTTTTGTTCAATTCCATAATGGATTTCCGACATACCGAATCCGCGATAAGGTCCACCTACCGGATGATTAGTATATAAGCAATATGAATCAGACCAAATATTCTCAACATCATAAGGTCCAACTGCTGCAAAACCCGCAGCTTTTGAAATATTTACTCCATACTCGTTGTAAGCTCCGCCATCCCAAACATATTGATTTTTAACCGCAACAATTTTTCCATCTTTATTCACACCGGTTTTAAACTTGGAATGCAGTCCCTGGCGAACAAAAGCATTTACAAATTCATCTTCTCGAGAAAAAGTAAGTTTAATTGAATATCCT
>DAOUQP010000204.1 GCA_030625575.1 Eubacteriales bacterium
TAGATGATTTCAGCGGTGCTGTCATCTCGATTTCCCATGATCGTTACTTCCTTGACCGTACATGTAAACGAATTTTTTCTTATAATGAAAATGGTGATATTTTAAATTATACCGGTAATTATACTGATTTTATTGACTCTAGGGCTTTTCTTGATTTGAATGCACAAGAAAATGAGCCTAAGACTGTAAATGTAGCTCAAAGGCCAAAGAAACAAAGCAAATTGAAATTTACCTATAAAGAAAATCTTGAGTTTAATTCTATTGAATCTGAAATAAATGAACTCGAAGAAGAATTAGAACGAATTGATTTAAAAATGAATGAACACTCTCATAATTTTGTTGAATTAAGTGAGTTAATGAAACAAAAGGAAGAAATCGAAGATGATTTATTATTTAAAATGGAGCGTTTTGAACATCTCTCTGAAATAAACGAGAAAATATTGAATCAATAAAACTTATAATCATTAAGGAGCCAGCACAACAATGTGCTGGCTCCTTTTTCATTTATAGCCTCTCGGAATAAACCAAGCTTGTTTTTCCAAGGCTTCTCATAAACACGTTTATTTTTATCCTCCACTTTTTAAGTAGGAGGTGTTTCTTTTTTTATTTTTATAATTAGAAATTAAATCTACAAATAAGTAGTTTTTTCCTAAAACACTTGGCATCTAAATCGGCGCCTAATTAGGTGCATTTTACGTCAATAGACATATATTTATTAACAGAATTCTTTCAACTACTGCATTTAAGCTGATTTTTTATGTGGGAAAATTGAGTTAATATATATTGTAATTTTACACAGTAGAATTCGACTATATTGAATAATTTCTCGTTTTCTATCATATCTTCAACTTCTTATTTATTATCGAGATTATATAATCAAAATTCCAATCACCCCAACAATTGAAAGAAGCGACAATGTTTCCCTTTGTTATATAGATTTGTTTGATCTCTCCGTATTCGGCAACATATATATTGTCGAAACCCGCATAGTTCAATTCTTTTAAGTCATCTGCGTTTCTGCTTTTTGATATCATCCCCATAAGCAAAGGTTCACTCATGGATTCAAATCTGAGCTCATAGATATTTTCATGTATTCCAATTCTTTTCCCATCAATATATGTACTTTCATTTAGTCTGAATTGCTTCTTCAACAGAAGCGTAGATTTATTTTCCCAATAGAAATTTTGATCTCCAAAATCCAGTAAATCGTTAATATCCGTCACCCTTACAACAGGGATATCTGCACTCATTTTTTCCAAACTTATTGCATTGCTCAATATATAATTTTGTATAAATATCATTAAGAAAATAATAAATGAGACGGCAATCGCAACATCGATAACTTTTTTCGCCTTGCTTGTTCCATTAAACGGCATTCCTGTGTTCTCTCTTCTGCCTTCTAGAAAAGCTCTTTTTATCCTGTTTATATTACGCACTTCATCGATACCTCTCAAAAACAGAAGTATATTCAGCAATGATAGTACAAGTAAACTTCCTGTTTTTCCGATTATGATAGCATAAATGAAGTTTTCATATCCATAACCATTATATATCAGAATTATAATCCATATCATAAGGATGCCTAATGAAAATAACACTTCTCGATTTTTGCTTCTCGAGAATTTTTTTATAGCTTCTTTCTCATCATATAAAATCTCATTTATTTGATTCCTGTTGCATGAAGACATTATAGAGTAATATCTTCCATAGAGTAATTGAAAATTCCAACCATACTTTGCGTATTCCTCTTTTTCATCAACTGACATATTCTTATTTATTACAATTCTGTACACCAAATTTTTAGGTTCAGTAACTCTGAAATGCGCATAATAAAATCCAATCTTCACTATTTCAAGACCCTGTCTTGCCATATCTGAAAACCATTCTTCCATCGCAATAATATCCCAGTTGTCTATAGGTTTTTTCACTTTTTTGATTTTTTCCAAAATATAGCCCTCACTTAGTTTCTACTATTTATGGTACCATT
>DAOUQP010000144.1 GCA_030625575.1 Eubacteriales bacterium
AAACTATATCTAACACACATCTAACACACATGTTGTCAAAAGTGTTAGATGTGTGTTAGAATTGTATTGAGGAGGTGTCCCATGTTTGAAGAAAGTGAAATTTTGGAATTGAAGAGAGAGGTAACCGAAGATTTAAAAAAAGAAATTATTGCTTTTGGAAATACCCAAGGTGGTACGATTATAATTGGTGTTGAAGATGATGGAACTATTATAGGAGTAGGAGATATCGACACTGAAATGAACAGGGTTACAAATATGATCCGGGATGCCATAAGACCTGATTTGACAATGTTTATCAACATGAAGATTGAAGAATATGATAATCAGAAAATAATTAGGCTGGAGATACAGAGTGGTGAAAGAAAGCCATATTATATTGCATCAAAAGGTATGAAGCCTTCAGGTGTTTATGTAAGGCAAGGGAATTCTATTGCACCTGTATCAGAAGAACAAATCAGAAAACTGATAAAGGAATCCGATGGTTCTGGATATGAAATGCTTAGGTCATTGAATCAGGATTTGACATTTGATAGATGTAGGAATGAATTTCAGAAAAGAAAAATACCATTTGAAAAAGCACAGATGAAATCACTGGGTTTGATTGGATATGAAGACGGATTGTATACTAATGTTGGGATGTTGTTGTCTGATCAGGCTTCCCACACGATTAAAGCGGCTATATTTCAAGGCGAGACAAAATCGATATTCAGAGACAGAAAGGAATTCACTGGATCGCTGTTTAAGCAGTTGGAAGATGTTTATGGCTATATTGATATATACAACCGAACTCATGCAAAAATCAAAGGCCTTTATCGGGAAGATAAACGGGATTATCCTGAAGTGGCTATTAGGGAAACCTTGTTGAATGCAATCATTCACAGAGAGTATTCATTCAGCGGGAGTACGTTAATCAGTATATTTGACAATAGGATAGAGTTTGTATCTTTAGGCGGTTTAGTTGCAGGAATAACAGTAGATGACATTGCCCATGGTATATCAGTTTCTAGAAATGAAAGAATTGCCAATGTTTTTTACCGTCTTGAATTGGTAGAAGCATATGGTACAGGGATTGGCAAAGTGTTTGAGAGTTATGAATCTGAACGGATAAAACCTTTAATAGAAGTTTCAGACAATGTTTTTAAAATGACTTTGGTTAACAGAAATTATAATATCATAGAAAATGATTTAACTCCAAATCAACAAGCTGTATTGTCTTTAGTGAATCGAAATGGCAAGATTACAAGAAAAGATGTTGAAGAGTTATTAGGGATGTCACAAACAATGGCTGGAAGGATATTAAAACAGTTGATTGATATGGAGATGCTGATTCGGAAGGGGAAAGCGGCTAAAACTGTTTATCTCAAATCAAATGTATAATTTGCATAGGCAAAATGAAGTCGAAATTGTTTAGTTTTACAAAGTTGTGGTATGGCAACTGGGTGCAATGATTACTAAGTGATTTTCTGATTTTTCCCGCATTAGTTATATATTAATAAAATAATTAAAAGTTACGTATCTTGTGGAAATAGTGGATTTCAATGAGGTTAGAAATATATAGTAAGGAATAGATTAGTTTAAATCGATGCGGTAGGTCGTGCGTTCGACTCGCATCGAGTGCGTCAAAGGGCTAGAAATAGCCATTTATTACTTTTTTGAGAAGATGAATATTACTCGAAATCACCGATTTGTCGTCAAACTTTTGCTTATAAATATCTCTATAGACTCCGCAGCAGTAGATTTTAAATTATAAGTAACTTGGTGAATATTGTGATTTAATAGAGCTGCTTCTAGTATAATTATGCATCCAAAATATTAAAGTTCTATAATCGAGGTATTTGATCGTGAAAAAGAAATATTCTGAATAAATTTGGATAAAATATTAAAAGATCCTAAAGGACTAGGATCTTTTATATCTGTAGTTAAATTTTCACTAACTTAGAATTAAATCTACCTGGCTGTTTGAAATAACCTAATGGGAAAGGTTCGTTTTTATTAATATGTTTTTTTGACCACTTTATAGCTAATTGCTTAAGTTCAATTGCAGTTATTAGTGAAATAGTAGTTTCATTTTCTATCATATATTCCATAGCAATAGCCACTGATTGTTCAGTAAAAGCAGGTCCAATTACAAGAAATATTGGAATAGATCGTTCAGAATTTTTTATATATTTATCAAATTGTTGGATATGATCAATTAAATTGACAGGTGTTTCTTTTGATTTATTATCCCATAAGACTATTTTTTCTTGATAAGCTAACATACCATCAGCGTGTTCAGTACCTTTTAGCACTAATGGCTTATGGAATAATAGTTCTTCAAATATATAATTAGTTGCTTTCTCGAATTTTTTTTCACATTCATTATCTTTAAGGATGATATTTTGAGATCTTAAGTTATCTAAAGATCTAAAGGCTAAATCTTCGTAAAATTCAAACCAGAGTAAGCGTTCATCATCTATTTTACTGATATCCGTACGGATATTGTCATAATGATATATAATTCGATCGATTAAAACACTTTTTTGTCCAGTACATAATTCTCCAAGTTCCATACACCACTTACTTAAAGTTGTAGAATCTAAACCGTCACGCGGTTTTAAACCTCCAAGTAAAATTGATGGAGAGATATTTTTCAAACAAATTTCTTTTAAATCATCTAATTTGACATTGTTTGTTATTTTAATATTGCACTTTTCAATAGTTTTAAGTATGTATGCTTTATTTCTAAATAATTTGTAATTTATAAGTTCTTTGTATCCAAATTCTTTCATCTCTATATTTAGTATACTTTTCAATACTTCAGCTATTTCCTCAGGTATAATATCATAATCGTTTCTATCATTATCCCTTACTGTAAAAAGCATCCCAAGAGATTGTAATTTTCTTCGTACCTGTTCAATTTGATCACGTGTATGGAGTTTGTTGTTTGGTAAAGGAAATTTTCCAATTGAAGCTTCAAGAACGTGATGTTCTTCTCCGCTAATGCTTAGTTTTTCTCGAATTTTATCTAGTAAATTCTTTTCATCAGAAGAAATATTATCATTGTGTTCCCATGCGGCTTCTAAAACGTACCTAAAGAATTCATAATTTTTTTCTTTTCCAATAATAATACTTGTTGGCGAGTCGTTTGAGTTGTTTATAATTGTTTGTTCATATTCAATAACTGCACTTGCTAAATCAGTTTGAAGTATTTTAAAATCATCTGTATGTAGCAAAATATGTCTAATGATAATAGGACCTAAAATTCTTTCATCTCTAGCATTAGAAAGGGTTATACTTTTTAATGTTTTTCCTATATTATCTTTAAAGTAATACTGAGGTGATGTTTTTAGAAGAGCTTCTTTGATTTCGTCATTAGTGAGATTTCTGTAATCAATTACATAAGCGCTTGAAACTCTTTTTAATTCAGTTAGAGTTGAAATATTATCAACAACATCCTTAAATAACATATTATCCTCCTTGTATAATTTATCTTATCTGTATACATTTTATCACATTTTCAGAATATTCAGTAATTTTACAAAAAATAAATAGAACCTCTACTAAAAGGTTCTAAAAATTCGAACACCAATAAATTAAGTATGTCACTTTTTGTTAAACATTATCGCTTAATATAATTCCTAGCGGTTTTTTTATGCAAAGAAATTGATTAACTAGTATGAATGTAAATATATACCAAATAAATTAAAGGGAATATTAGGAGATATATTTAGAATATTAAAAGAGTCTTATTACCTAATAAATTGAATGGTGGTAGATTACAAAAAAAACATCACGCTTCGATCTTGCTCCATTTAGTGTTCTTTAATCTAGTAAGAATTATAGGAAGAAAAATAATAAATGAAATTATCTCTGCGAACCAAAAACCTTTTACACCCTGTCCTAAAGGAATAACGAAAAGATAGGTAAGTGGCATGAAAATCAGCCACAATCTCAATGTAACTATATTCATCACGAATTTAGTGTCTCCAGCGCCTCTTAATGTCCCTGTGAGAACTATCATTGAATTCAGGAATGGTTGGTTGATGCCTGCAATCATTATCGTAACAATGGATATTTGAATCAGCATCTGATCTGCTGTGAAAGGAGAAAGGAATGCTTTAGGTATTGCTAAAAATAATATCCCCATAAATATACCCCATATTGTTGCCATTCCTGTAGCGATATACCCGGTGTGAAGCGATTTCTGAACGTTTCTTTCTCCTAATGCCTTTCCAACTAAAGTAGCTGTTGCTATAGAAATACCAACCGCAGGCATAAAAGAAAGCGATTCGATAGTTATTAATATTCTAAATGATGCTTCTTCAAGAGTAGATAAGTGTGAAACAATTATCCCTGATAATAGAAATGAACCTTGCATAAAAAATTGTTCAATCGCCCCGGGATAACTTAGTTGCCATAGTTTTTTAGAAATTGTTTTAGTCAACTTGAAATATTCAAATTTTAATTTCAAATACTCGTTTTTATCAATCAAAATATACACTAAAATGATTGCAGCTAGGAATCTTGAAAAAGAAGTTGCCAATGCAGCACCTTTTATACCAAGCTCAGGGAAAATCCAAAAACCTTTAATAAGTACATAATTTAAAATTACATTTATTAAATTTACAAAAGCAGTTATTTTCATAGGAGTTTTAGTGTCGCCAACTCCTCTGAGAGAAGCTGATAATGAAAATGAAATGAACATAAATGGTATTCCCCATGCTATAATATTAAAGTAGTCATAGGCATATTGTTGAACTTTTGGAGTAATATCGTATATAGCAAATATTTGTTTATATGTCATTAATGATAATAACGTTATAATAATTCCTATAAT
>DAOUQP010000202.1 GCA_030625575.1 Eubacteriales bacterium
AATCCGCCTTCAATCTTTTCTATTACAGGTACGTGTTTTTCAGTAGTCATATCAGCTGATTTTTCTTCCAACAAACTCATTTCTTGACCACAACAAACCAATGCACCATCCCTGCCTTCGTAAACTTCAACAATATTTCCACATAATTCACATTTATAAACTTCTGTTCTCTTTGGCATTTAAATTTTCCTCCTTTAATTCTTTTTACTGCATGAAGGACATGTTCCTCTAAAAAATATATCCTTTTGATTGATTATAAACGATTCTGACAAATCGGTATCCAATTCAATTATATTGGCTTTAAAATCATAAACTTTGCCGCAAATATCGCACTTGAAATGACCATGATCTGAAACATCAGCATCATACCTGACTTCATTTTCTTCAATCGTTACCATATGGACAATTCTCTTCTCTATGAAAAGATTTAAAGTATTGTATACAGTAGTTTTTGATAGAGTAGGTATTTCGCCAATCAGTGCTTTATAGATTTCATCGACCGTTGGATGTTCAATAGAATTCATCAAATATTCAAATATCCTTATGCGTTGAAATGACGGTTTAATATTCTTGGACTTTAAAAAATCTCCGATATTATCGATTTTCATTTCTTTCATACATTTCACTCATTTCGCTATTTGTCTTAACTAGTCTTCTACTACTTCAAACATGTCTTTACTTACTCCACATAGTGGACATACCCAATCTTCTGGAATATCTTCAAAAGCTGTTCCGGGTGCTATACCGCTATCAGGATCACCTAATTCTGGTTCGTAAACATATTGACATACTGTACATACATATTTTTTCATTTCATTTCCTCCTTATATTTACTACTAAAATAATACCCTTATTGTTATGTTCAAAACCATCACTTTAAAATTTAGATTGTAATGATTACATTTTTATTATAATATCATTTTAAGCAAAAGTCAATTATATTGTTAACTATTAATTATTTTGCTAAAATATTAATATAGATTTCTAAGGAGGCAAATTATGAAGAGTTTAAAAATTAAAGATGATTTTATGTGGATCGGCGCCCTTGATCCGAATTTAAGAACATTTGATATTATCATGCATACAAAATACGGTACATCTTATAACTCATATTTACTGAAAGGGTCAGAAAAAATCGTATTGTTCGAAACGGTAAAAATTAAATTCTGGGATGAATATATCGAAAAGTTAAGTGAATATATAGATCCTAAAGATATCGATTATATCGTTGTCAATCATACAGAGCCGGATCACACAGGGTCTATTGAAAGATTATTGGAATTAGCACCTAATGTGCAAATTGTAGGTTCAAACGCGGCAATCAAGTTTTTAAAAGCAATTGTGAACAAACCATTTAATTCACTTGTCATCAAAGATGGTGACACTCTACCACTCGGCAACAAAACATTGAAATTTATTACCGCACCTTTTCTTCATTGGCCAGATTCGATATATACCTATGTTGAAGAAGATAAAATACTTTTCACATGCGATTCATTTGGAACACATTATTGCTATGAAGGTATCTTATTATCAAACCTCGAGAATAAAGTAAATTATATCGATAGTTTGAAATACTACTTCGATGTGATAATGGGACCATATAGAAAGCACGTTATTACCGCTGCTAAAAAAATAGAAAATCTTGATATTGATATTATAGCCACTGGTCACGGTCCAGTTATAGATGATAATCCAAGAGAAATAATAAATCAATACATCGAATGGGCAAGCGAAACAAATCCAAACACTAATAAAACGATCGTCATTCCTTATGTGTCTGCATATGGTTATACAGAAGAAATGGCTAGGCTTATCAAAGAAGGTATTCAAAGCGCAGGAAAATTTGAAGTCAAACTTTATAATATGGAAACTTCAGATAATGAAGAAGTTATGAATGAGATTTACTGGGCTGACGGTGTTTTATTCGGTTCACCAACCATGGTCAGTGATATACTTCCACCGATTATGAAACTATTGACTTCTATGAATCCA
>DAOUQP010000188.1 GCA_030625575.1 Eubacteriales bacterium
TTTTCAACAGGTTTCTTCGTAGAAGTTTTCCAACCGTTTAAAAGCCATTTATCATACCATCTATTTCGAAAGCATTCGATTAAGTATGAACTGTCAGAGTAGATATTCACCTCTATTTTTTTTTCTTTCAAAGCTTTTAAACCTTCAATAAGCGCCGTCATTTCCATTCGATTATTTGTCGTATTGGCTTCTGACCCATAGAGTTCTTTTGTGACATTATTGTATTCAAGGATAGCTCCCCAACCTCCGTGGTTTTCACTGCTTTGATTATTCGAACAACCGCCATCTGTATAAATATTTACACTTTTCATAAAAAAAATCACTCCCGTTTAAAAAATTATAACATAAAAGATTAATTAATTCTTTTTAGAGTATCAATATTATGGGGGAGATAAGATATGTTTGAAAAAAATATAGAAGTTATTGAATATTGCAAGAAGAACGATATTAAGTTTATTGATTTTAAACTTATTGATATAGCTGGTAGGTGGCATCATTTGACGGTACCGGTTAGAAAATTTACTGAAGAAATGATGGGGAAAGGCATAGGGTTCGACGGGTCTAGTTATGGATTTCTAACGGTTGAAAAATCGGATATGGTTTTTAAACCGGATATTTCTACAGCGTTTATAGATCCGTTTGTGGAAGAAAAAACTCTTGTGATGCTTACTGAGATATATTATACAGATGGCAATCGTTTTGAATCCGATCCGAGATATATTGCGGATAAAACTGAAAAGCTTGTTTATTCGTCTGGCATAGCCGATAAAATCCTATTGGGTCCTGAATTTGAATTTTATATTCTCGATAGAGTTTCAATAAATAACAAACCTGAAAATTTCGGCGTGTCACTTGATTCAGAAAATGCCCATTGGAACATGGGAAATAAAGAAAATAATTTAGGTTATAAAGTGTTGCATCATAAAGGATATCATGTGGACTTACCTTACGATATCAACATAAATTTACGCAATAAGATGGTATCGCTTTTAGAAGAAAACAATATCAACGTTAAATATCATCATCCTGAAGTCGGTGGAGCTGGTCAGATGGAAATAGAGATTGACTTTGATTCGCTTCTTAAAGTTTCTGATAATACTATGAAAATCAAGTATATTGTTAAGAATGAAGCAATAAGAAATAATAAAACAGTGACTTTTATGCCGAAGCCATTTTACGGTGAAGCAGGTAACGGCATGCATGTTCATATGAATCTTCATAAAGAAGGAAAGCCTGTCTTTTATGATGAGAATGGATATTCAGAATTAAGTCAAACAGCTTTATTTGCAATAGGTGGAATATTGAAGCATGCACCTGCAATTATGGCATTTACCAATCCAAGTACTAATTCATTCAAAAGACTAGTTCCTGGATATGAAGCGCCGGTGAATCTTTGTTATGGGAATGCTAATAGAAGTGCAATTATTAGAATTCCGGGTTATGCAAATAAACCTTTGGATAAGAGGTTCGAGTTTCGCTCGCCTGATGCAACTAGTAATCCATATCTAGGGTATTCAGCGATAATATTGGCTGCGCTGGATGGTATAGAAAATGAAATTGACCCAACGGAAAATGAATTTGGACCGATTGATGAGAATATTTTTGAGATGTCGGATGTAGAAAGAGAAAAGATACAAGCGTTGCCACATAATTTAGTTGAAGTTGTCGATGCTTTAAAAGAAGATTATGAATTTCTTCTCAAAGGAAATGCTTTTTCAATGAATATCATTAAAGACCAGATTGATTCTCTTCTCAAACAGCATTATAAAGTGATGAGATATCCTACATTTAAAGAATTCGAGATGTATTATGATTTATAAACCACTCAACACTTCAAAATATCAGATATTTAAGTTGTGGGTGTTTCATTAAGCATCTATCTGGAGGTTGTAAAATGTTATTTAGTAAAAAAAGAAATTTTCTGATATTGATTATTTTTTTAATGAGCTGCATTTCAACTGGATGCAATATTAACAAAGTGAATGATAGTGAATATTATCAAAACGAAATTAAAGAACTCTCAAAGATAAACGATATTTTATTAGAAGAAAATAATAGTTTAACTGAAACAATTAAGCAAATGAAAATAAATATATCCGAATTGCAAAGTGAAGTTGAATTGAACAGCAAGTTGAGTGAGTTGTTTCCACCTGCCATATCTTATAATTATCTTGAAAACACAGGTTTTTATGTATTTGTAGATCATGAAACAAATATCAAGATGTTACCTTTTGATAATGCGCAAGTTGTTAATATTATTTTTGATAATTCTTTAATAAAAGTTCTTGATAAGGCACAAGTGCAAACTAAAGAAGAATATGAGAAAAACAAATTTTGGTATTATGTTGAAATAGTAGTATATGATACGCCTATGAATACTAAAGGATGGATAAGAGTTGAAGAAACTTCGACTTATACAGAAGAGAACAAACTGAAAGTATTAAGTCCGATAACTATTAAAGATGGATCTAAAATATATGAATATGATTCACCTTTTAATAACGATAAGGCTGAATATGAATTTTCGAGTAATGAAAACGGTAGAATAGAAGAATTTTATAAAGGCTATGTGCGAATAATGTCTCATGGTGGTAGAGATTTCTGGACAAAAGTAGAAAATGTGATATATCCA
>DAOUQP010000169.1 GCA_030625575.1 Eubacteriales bacterium
ATTTGTCAATTTGACTAAAATAGCAGATAAAGAGACCTATTACCATATATGGTCTCTTTGTCTTTTGGAATCATTAAGTTTATATAAATGAAATACATTTACATTTTTACTTTTTATTGATAAATTTTTGACATGAATGTAATTATACTATAAAATTTAAGTGGAAAATTGAATAATACTCCGAGTCTGTATTTCCTTAGAACTTCGTTAGTTTATGGATTGCAGACCGATAGGGTATGATTGGAAACGATCATGCCTCCCGTGTTGGAAAGGAGGTAAAATTACAAGGCAAAGGCTGTAATCTATCTTTTTTTGGTGATGGATTGTAGTCTTTTTATTTTTGAAGAAGTACAAAGAATTATCAAAATTGAGAAGGGGGAATTTATAATGGTTAGATATAAAAAAATATGTATTCTAATATTAGTTATGGTATTAGTTATGGGGTCTATTGCAGGATGTAGTGAATCTCAAGCTACAAAAGCGGATAATGAAGAATCTTTACTTGTCTATTGCGGTGCTGGACTTAGAAAACCGATGGATGAAATAGGGAAAATGTTCAAAGAAAAATATGGTGTTGAAATTCAATATTCTTATGCCGGTTCTGCTCAAAACTTGAGTCAAATTGAATTAAGTGGTGAAGGAGATGTTTATGTTCCTGGAGCGCTTTATTATTATAATGCTGCAAAAGAAAAGGATTTGGTTATTTCACAGCAGAGTGTAGCATATCATATTCCGGTTATTGCTGTGCCGAAAGGAAATCCTGCAAATATTCAAACCTTGGAAGACTTGACCAAACCAGAAGTAAAGGTGATATTAGGAGATCCGAAGTCAGCTGCAATAGGAAAGATTACAAAGAAATTATTGGAAGAGAATGAGTTGTATGAGGGAGTTGAGAATAACACTATAGCTCTGACAGCTACAGTTAACGAGCTTGTGGTATATATCACTATGGGACAATGTGATGCTGCGATCATATGGGAAGATAATGTCAAAGGTATAGAAGAAGTTGAAATAATTCAGATTCCGAAGGAAATAAATATGATAAAAACTATTCCAGTCTGTACTTTGAAGAGTTCTGATAAAAAAGAAATTGCGCAAAAATTTGTTGATTTTATAGTTTCAACCGAAGGGAAAGAGATTTTCGAAAAGCACGGATTTGAATCAATCAAGTAGGAAAGGGATTGTTTTAACATGGAACAAATTCAGCAAAAAAAACAGACATATAATAATAATAATAAATTTTCAAATATAATATTTACAGCGATTGTTTCTATATTTACAGCATTTTTGGTAGGTTTTATTATTTTGGCGATTTCTATGATACTGATAAGAGGTGTACCTAATTTAGGGGAAAGTCTTATGACGCCGGAAATAAGATTTTCTATTGAACTGAGTCTTTTCACCTCACTTGTTTCCACTCTTTTATGTATATTATTTGCAATTCCTATATCTTATGGTGTCGTAAGAACGGAATTTATTGGCAAAAGAATTGTGAACACTATATTGGATATACCTATCGCACTGCCTCCGATCGTATCGGGTGTTGCTTTGCTTTTGCTTTTTGGGAATACACCATTTGGACATTTTTTGGCGGATTTAGGGTTTAAATTCACTTTTACAGTAAAAGGAATAATACTGGCTCAATTCTTTGTAAATGTTCCGTATATGATAAGAATCCTAAAATCCACTATTTCAGATATCGATCCAAGAATAGAGTTCGTCTCTAGAACTCTTGGTTGTAATAAAATCCAATCTTTTTTTAAAGTTACTTTACCTTTAGCCAAAAATGGTTTAGTTGCGAGTATAGTAATAACGTGGGCAAGATCATTGGGTGAATTTGGTGCTGCGTTGATGCTTGCCGGTGCGACGAGAATGAAAACTGAAACACTTCCGGTTTCTCTATTTTTAAATATGTCTTGTGGAGATTTGAAGCTTGGATTGGCAGCGGCTAGTATTCTTATAATAATTTCCATAGTATCTTTACTGATTTTTGAGACACTGGGCGGCAAAACAATATTTAAGATGTGAAGTAGAATCTGAGGAGGGATAGCGTGCTGCAGATTAAGAACGTTTATAAAAAATTAGGAGATTTTCAACTAAAGAATATAAATCTCGAAATAGAAAAAGGTGAATATTTTGTTATTCTTGGGCCTACGGGAACAGGAAAAACTGTAATCTTGGAAGTTATTGCAGGAATGTATAAACCGGACAAAGGGAACATTTATCATGATGAAAATGATTTGAGCAGTTTTTATCCGGAAAAAAGAGAAATAGGATTTGTATATCAAGATTACGCATTGTTTCCTCATTTGACGATTAGGGAAAATATAATTTTCGGTTTGAAAATCAGAAAGTTTTCCAAAGAAAAAATCGAACAAAAACTTGATGAAATAGTGTCTATTCTTAAAATTGAACACTTGCTCAATCGGTATTCAGGCAC
This sequence comes from Eubacteriales bacterium, assembly GCA_030625575.1. Classification (GTDB taxonomy): domain Bacteria; phylum Bacillota; class Clostridia; order Peptostreptococcales; family Acidaminobacteraceae; genus DAOURC01. Next base: position 2,441 of record DAOUQP010000169.1, read on the forward strand.
ACTTAGCGGTGGAGAGCAACAAAGGGCTGCTATAGCAAGGGCGTTGATTACATCGCCTAAGATATTATTGCTAGATGAACCTTTAAGCGCTTTAGATCCCCGAACTAAGGAAGAACTGCAAAAGATGCTTAAAGAAATTCATGAGAAAATGAAAACAACCACCATACACATCACCCATGATTTTAATGAAGCTTATTATCTTGCAGATAGAATAGCTGTAATGGAAAACGGAACCATAGCTCAGGTTGGGACTCCGAATGAAATATTCAAAAAGCCCAAAGATACTTATGTTGCCAACTTTGTTGGAATGGAGAATATTTTTAAAGGTAGAATTATGGATAGAATGATCAATGTATCTTCGAATGTAAACATTGAAGTAGGTTCAGATAAAGAAGGAGATGTAAATATAGCTTTTAGACCTGAAGATGTCATTATATCAGATAACCCTGGCAACTTTGATTGCAAGAATAATTTTTGCGGGAAAATTACAAATATGATGAATAAAGGTCCGCTGTATAAAATGGATATAGATATAGGAATAAAATTAACTTCGCTTGTTCCAGTTAAAACCATTGAAAACATGAATATAAGCTATGGAGACGAAGTATGGGTTGCCCTTGAGGATTCTTCATTACATATATTTTAGCAATATTTAAATCTTTCAGTAAAAAGATACGGTAAATTTGATGTGTTGAAATGTGTAAAACAATCATTTATTATCCATTACTTTTGGCTGATAGAAATTAGTCTAATTCCGACGGCGTTATTTTACTTAATATTATACGTTAAATATTAAGTAAAATAATTATATAATAGCAATAGGAGGAGTTGACATTATGCCTAATATTAAACCAGTTTCAGATTTGAGAAATTACAATAAAATTTTAAAAGACATCACAGTTGGTGATCCGGTTTTTTTAACAAAAAATGGACGTGGGAAATATGCCATTCTTGATATTGAAGAATATGAAAAAACTCAAGCTACAATAAAGCTTCTGTCAAAATTGATGGAAGCTGAGAAAGTTATTAATACTGGTGATGAATGGCTTACTGAAGATCAA
>DAOUQP010000012.1 GCA_030625575.1 Eubacteriales bacterium
CAGAATTCTTATCAATTTAAACATTGTAAAAATAAAAGCAGCTTAGAAATTTTACTCTCTAAACTGCCATATCAATCTTAGTTTTCAAAGCTATTTTATTTGTTTTTATGCTCCACCAACACCAGTTGACAAAGATCCGAATAATCTTCATAGCTTATTAAATACTTATACGTTTTTCTTTGCTATCTCCGTTACAACAAATGAAGCAACATCTTCTGCATAGCTACCAGTACCAAAACCAGCATCATAACCGAGTTCTATAGCAAGTTCATGATTGATTCTCGGACCGCCTGCAACAGTAATCAACCTATCTCTTAAACCTTCCGCTTCGATAAGTTCAATTAGATTTGTCAAGTTAGGAATATGAACATCCTTTTGAGTAACTATCTGAGACACTATGATTGCATCTGCGTTCAGTTCTATAGCCTTAGCTAAAAGTTCCTCATTAGGCACTTGTGCACCCATATTGACTGCAACCATACCTTTATATCTTTCAAGTCCATAATGTCCATGATAACCTTTCATGTTCATGATGGCATCTATCCCAACAGTGTGAGCATCTGTTCCTGTAGTAGCACCAACTATGACTACATCTCTTTTAATATGTTCTTTGATAAACGCTTCAACTCCGTATTTATCCATCATGTCGGTATCTACCTTCGGTACCTCGATTGAAGAAAAATCAACAGTATGAGAACAAATACCATATGCAACTATAAGTGTATATCCTTTTCCAAGGTCTTCTGCATGAACGATTTCGGGATCATCGATACCCATTTTAATCAGCAATTGTTTTCCAGCTTCTTTGGCTTCCTCACAATATTGAACAGGCAATGTGAAACTAAATTGCATTTTACCGTCATTCAACGTATCTCCGTATGGTTTAACCCTTGTCAAATCTACATTAGTCACGATATTCACCCCCAAGCATCAACTCGATAAATGGATTGAAGTACATTTCATCCTTAACTACAACTCCATCAAGTCCCTTTCCACCGGTTTTCGCTCTTTTCACTCCAGCAAATTTCCCTGCTTCGATTGTTTCCATCAACCCTTCATTTTCGATGTTTTTAAGCATAACAGCAGCCTCTTTTAAAACACCTTGAGCTCTTTTTTGAATGATTCCGTTTTCTTTGAACTCGATTTCATCTCCAAGGTTTCTCATATTATTAAATACATATTTAGCATTTTCAATAGATAAAGCTCTATCTTGCAATAGCGGTGTATGAATAGCTTCAGTCAACATACCAAGAAGCTGAATACCTTGATTTGTAGTTATTGCTATCATATTGAAAAGCGCGTCTTGTATATGGCCCTTAAATATATTTCCTGTCTTATGCTTTGTCGGCGGCATATATTTAAGCGGAGCATTCGGAAAGATTTCTCTTGCCATTTGAGCCTGCGCCAATTCAAGTAAAAATCCATTTTCTATAGATGGATCCATTTCAAAAGCATGACCAAGCCCCATTTGCTCTTCTTTTAGTCCTGCCAAAAGAGCAAATTGCTCATTAATAAATTGTGATGCTAGTACTGTATGTGCTTCTTCAACTGCATCTGATGTTGTAAGGTAATTATCCTCACCAGTATTTATGATGATTCCTGCAAAACCATTGATAACTCTTGAGAAAAATTGATCTACAAGAGTTCTTTGCATATTGATATCTCTAAACAAAATTCCATAAAGAGCATCATTAAGCATTATATCCAATCTTTCTAATGCTCCCATAGCTGCTATCTCAGGCATACATAGCCCCGATGCATAGTTGACTAAACGAATATATTTCCCAACTTCTTCTCCAACATCATCTAACGCTTTACGCATGATTTTAAAGTTTTCTTGAGTTGCAAAAGTTCCTCCGAAGCCCTCAGTTGTTGGACCATATGGCACATAATCCAATAAACTCTGAGCTGTAGATCTAATTACTGCAATAATATCTGCACCTTGTCTCGCAGCAGCCTTTGCCTGATTAACATCCTCGTAGATATTTCCTGTTGCAACAATTACATATAGATAAGGCTTTGGACCCTCCCCAAGGTCTGTTAAATACTTATCTCTTGTTTCTCTATTTGCTTTAATCTTTTTAACTGCTTCTATGGCAATTCCATTGATTTTTTCCTGTACCTTATCAAAATCCTGAGTTGGTATAGTAAATAAATCAAGTTCTTCCTTGCTTACTAGTTCGGCAATCTCTTGAGCCGATTTACCTGTATAAGCCATGGCATTACCCATGAAATATGAAATTCCCAATGAAAGTTTACCTTGATTTTTCAGTTTTTCAACAACTACATTCGGAAGTGGTCTATCTATTTCATCAACGCCATCAACACCGATTAATCTAAGTATTGTTCTCTCTACTGTTACAGTAGTATGTTGCTCGATGAATTCTTGAATATTTATAGCAATATTCTTAGCTGAACTTCTTGCTTCTTCCGCTAGTGTAAAATCTAAATTTAATTTACTCATTATTATTGCCTCCTTTCTGGTTTTGTATTAAATACTCTTTAGCTTTTGAAATAATTATCTCATTCAATCCCAACATCTGTGCAATTGGGATAGCCTCTTTAGGCACTTGCTCCTTATCATCAACTCTTTCAAGAGTGAAATCCATTTGATGATGTAAATTTTCAATAACCGACTGCCCTTCGATCATGTTGTCAAAATTTATATTCTTTAGTCCTCTAACTTGATAGTGAACTTTTCCCTTGGTTATTCCATCAAAGTGAGAAGTAAACACACAAATGGAATTTGAATCATTTAAATAATCAGTGATACTTCTAGAAATTGCATATCCTTCTTGTGGGTTCGTTCCTCTTGAAAGTTCATCTACGAGGATTAATCCTCTTTTATCAGATTGATTGACAATTTCAGAAAGCGCAACCATTTCACCCGCAAACGAACTAAGCCCTAATGACATATCCTGAGTATCTCCCACTGAAATATAAATATAATCTCTCAAAGGAAATTTTACCCTTTTAGCAGGTACAAATAATCCGTGTTGAGCCATAGCTGCTATTTGTCCCATCAATTTGAGGCTTACGGTTTTTCCGCCCATATTCGACCCCGTTATTACACTGGCCCCTCTTTCCAAACAAATATCAATAGGAGTGTATTCCAACCCTTCTCTTCTCAGTCTATCTGCTACCGGAATATTAATGCCTTCTTCTATCTCAAAAGCATCACCCATAGTTATTTCCGGTCTGATTAAATTATATGCTATGGCAAAACTTGCTTTTCCTAAGATAAAATCCAGATGTCCTATCCTATCGATATTTTCAAGAAATAATGAAACATATGATTTTAATTGATTACTCAAATCAATCTTAACTTTTTCCTCTTCACTTTGTTCTATTTCCTTCAACTTATTAAGTTTTTTCATCCACTCACTATAACCGTGATTCAAGTTAATAGTAAATACCACCAACCCGTAGTTTTCGGATAAATAGGCAAAGTTGTCATCTTGAACAATCTCTTCATAATGTGAATTTGATTTTGAAATTCTTATTTCACCATTTGGTCTAATCTTCAAATCATATTTCTTTGATAAAGCGCTAAATAAAACCGCCTTTTCATTCTCAATATCCTTATTCAACTTTTCAATTTCTTCTCTTGTCTCTTTCAAAACCAAAGAATAATTATCATAGATATAAAAAGTTGGAATCTTATCATCTTTAGGATCTAATATTTTTTCTACATCAAGTAATCTCTTCGGCAATATATCTAGTAAATTTTTTAGTGGAAGCAATAGATTGTTTAACAATCTAACTCCAAAAGCAAATTTTTTAAGTTCAAAAAATTCAACCTCCGATAAAACTACCCCATCTTCCAATCGATTTATCGTCCCTCTAATCTCTTTTATGTCTTTTAAAACATTTCTTACCTTAGTAAAGGTTAGTTTATGCTTTAAAAGATTCTCAATTACAAGGTCCATAAGATCATACTCGGATTCTAAAGCATCCTTATCGAAGTAGGGTTTAATATCAACTTTTCTACTCTTGCCATACACACTTGAAATATTGACCTTATCAAGAATATAATCAATATCAAGTTTCTCATCTGTGGAAAATCTAAAAAACATATTACCCCCTATGATTCAAAAACATTAATTACTTTCAAGTCCTTAACTTTTTCCATTAATCTTTGTTTTAATATTTCACTGTCAAAGTAATACCCTTTTGGCGAAAAAGGATTAATAGAAACTCCTATTAAATTAATTTCGTCCAACACAAATATCTTGAGTCCCTTTGCAAGTAGTTCATGATAATTATCCCTCTCGACAAACAACTTGCTTCCATCAGAAACCACAACAGCAACTTTGCCATGAGTCAAATCGACAACGTCCTTTAATGTGCTGTAAGTAACTGCTCCAGGAAAAAATATATACTTTGAATTATTCTTCAAGTGATTCTTTAACTCACTTCCCGCGTTTATACCAGTTTTTAAATGAATAACGTCAATGTGCCCTTTGTCATCCATAATCCCTATCTGATTATTTTCCTTAAGAAGCTTAAAATCGCTTAAATTTGTTGTAACACTTTTTAGTCGTAAAAGATTAATCCTGTGCAAGGTTTGGTTGACAACTTGGTTCATATCTCTAGAAAGCGCCGCCCCAGTCGATAGAAAAACACCATCTGCCAAAGCAGGTGATGCACTGCTGACTCTATCAAGCGCACCATCAATGAGCACAAGTTTGGCTCCCCAATTTTTCATAATCCTACTTACTTTCTCAATCCCATGATTGCTTCTTGGTCCAATCAATTCAACTTCCGCATGATTTCTCATACGCACAATGACTATCGGTCCAAAAACAGTTGTTAAATCTGTGACTTCCAACACTTCGTATCTTAGATGTTCTCTATTAAGAAGACTCTGAGCTGTTGCCACTAAAGTTCCTGGGAAAACTTCTATAGTTGGTTTTGGAGTATTAGTTACCGAATCCGTTTTCTCTCCATCATAGCCTATAGAAGTTAATCCTAGAATTGTTTTTTCCCAGTATGCCTGGTCAATCAACTCATTTAACAATGTAGTTTTACCTGCATTTTTAACCATTCCTATAAGAGAAATCGTATTATATTTTCCAATGAGTTGATCAATTAATATCATTTTTTACTCCTCGTGAACGTTTCTTTTATGTCTTTCTAATTCGTTTGGCTCAATAGCGATCTTTCCACCTTTAAGAAGTTCTAAAACGCCTTCAGCTTTAATATCATCTTCCATCGGAACATAATCAGTCGGCTCAGTGTAAGTTGTTATAACTCCTTCGTAGTTTCTAAGAATAACTCTATTTGGTGATTGAGAAAGAACGTAATTCGGCATTACAGGAATCTTTCCACCGCCACCTGGAGCATCTACAACGAAAGTAGGTACTGCAAAACCAGATGTATGACCTCTTAAACCTTCAATGATTTCAATACCTTTAGATACTGTAGTTCTAAAGTGCTCGATACCAACTGATAAATCACATTGATAGATATAGTAAGGTCTAACTCTTATTTTTACTAAATCATGAACTAATTTTTTCATTACAGAAACACTGTCATTGATTCCTCTTAAAAGAACCGATTGGTTTCCTAGCGGAACTCCAGCATCAGCTAATAAAGCAATCGCTTTTTTAGATTCAGGAGTAATTTCTTTTGAGTGATTAAAGTGTGTATTCAACCAAATTGGATGATACTTTTTAAGCATATTTACAAGCTCAGGAGTAATTCTTTGAGGCATAACAACAGGCACTCTTGTACCAATTCTTATTATTTCAACATGCTCGATAGCTCTTAACTTGCTTATGATATATTCTAATCTATCATCAGATACCAATAATGCATCTCCACCAGAAAGAAGTACGTCTCTTACTTGTGGTGTATTTCTGATATATTCAATCGCTGCATCGATTTTATCTACAGGCGCTCCAGTGTCATTTTGACCTGCAAAACGTCTTCTTGTACAGTGTCTACAATACATAGAACATTGATCAGTAATAAGAAGCAATACTCTATCAGGATAACGATGAGTCAATCCCGGAGTAGGAGAATCTTCATCTTCATGAAGTGGATCATCCATATCTGAAGATGCCTTATGAGTTTCATAAATTGTAGGTACTGCCTGCATTCTCACTGGACACTTCGGATCATTTTCATCCATTAACAATGCGTAATACGGCGTAATGCCCATTCTTAACATTTCTAATGTCTTGTTGATTCCATCTTCTTCTACATCAGTAATATTTGCTACTTTTTTTAGAGTTTCTACATCGATAATTCTATTTTTAACTTGCCATTCCCAACTATCCCACTCTTCTTGTTTCACATTTTTATAAAGTTCTACTTCTGAAAAATGTCTCATTTCAACGCCTCCTAAGCATATAATTCAGTATAAATTTCTCTTAACACTTTACTGTCGCGCATAATTTGAAGTGCTACTTCTGCGTGACCCTTAGTGTAACCATTTCCGATAATCATAGTAGTATCCATTCCAACACCTTCAGCTCCCAAAGCAGCTTTAGTGAAGCTTGTCGCCATAGAGAAGAAGTAAATCAATCCATCATCTTTAGTTGATAGAATACTTGTCATCTCTGTGTTGTCTACGTTTACACAATTTATTGTAACATCGGCCATTTCTCCATTAGTTATATCGCTTATCATGCCATATACTTCTACTGGTTTTGTAGCATCAGCAATAATGATTTCATCAGCTAAATTCGCTTTCTTTACGTTGCCTATGCTTTTTTCACTATGAGCCAAGCATATAACCTTACCATTAGGTCCAGCTAATTTCTTTGCTTCATATAAACAAAGCATACCCGATTTTCCAGCACCGCCGATAACTAAAACTGTGTCTCCCTCTTTAACATATTTCATTGTTTGAGCTGGAGCACCTGCAACATCAAGTACAGATAATGCAAGGTTTTCCGGAATATCAGTTGGAATCTTTGAATAAATTCCAGATTCAAACAATATCGCTTGTCCTTTAATATCAACTTGATCGATATCTATTCTAACTTCTAAAATCTCTTCTATTACAAGTGGTGTAAGTGAAAGAGAAACCAAAGTGGCAATCTTGTCGCCAACTTTTAAATCAGTTGTTTCTTTTATAGCGTCTCCAATTTCCTTAACAGTTCCTATCAACATTCCGCCAGATCCAGTAACAGGATTTTGATGTTTACCTTTTTCTCCAACGATATTCATCATGATAGATTTTATCTTTTCAATATCTCCATTTGCTTCGCCTTTAATCTGTGTAAAGCTTGCTGAATCGATATTAAGTGTTTTAACATCAATTAAAATTTCGTTGTCATAAATCTCCATAGTGTTGTCAATTTTCTTTGCCGGTTGAGGTAGTGCGCCCTTTGGCTCAATAACTCTATGTGTACCGAATTTACATCCCTTATTCATGAAGCACCTCCATAATTTTTTATCATTAATTATTAATGCAATTATCGTGCCATAAAAACCATTAGCTATAGGCTGTTTTAATACAAAAAAAGCAAAAGTAGTGCCTAGTTTTTGGCACCACCCTTTTTCAATTTATATTGCAGTGTTTGTCTTGGGATATTTAGCAGCAAAGACGCTTTTGAAATATTCCCATTCGACACCTTCATCGCCTCTTCTATTAGTTCGACTTCTAATACTGATAATCTTTTTCTTAAATTTAAATCACTATTATCAATGCGCTTCTTATTCCCTTTAAGATATTCCGGAATATCATAAATAGTAATCCATTCTCCTTCTATCAAGCTTATAGCTCCCTCGATTACATGTTCGAGTTCTCTAACATTTCCCATCCATGAAAAATTATCAAAAATCTCTGTGACCTCTTTTGTAATTCCCTTCACATTTCTAAAATATTTTTTATTGAATTTGTTAACAAAATACTTAGTAAGAACCTCAATATCGCCATTTCTCTCAGTAAGACGATTTAGATTCAAAGTAATTGTATTAAGCCTATAGAACAAATCTCTCCTTAGATTACCCTTTTCAATCGCTTCAAAAGGATCTTCATTAACAGCTGCAATTATCCTCACATTCGCTTCTCTAATTCTCGTATCACCTATTCTTCTAAATTTACCATCCTGAATCACTCTTAATATCTTTGTCTGAAGTTGATTTGGCATAGAATTTATTTCATCTAAAAACAAAGTTCCGTCATTAGCAATTTCAAACAGTCCAGGGCGGTTGATACTGCCAGTGAAGCCACCTTTTAATGTGCCGAATAATATACCCTCTAGCAAACTTTCTGGAAGAGAAGCACAGTTTTGAACGATAAAAGGTTTATTATTTCTATTGCTGCTATTGTGAATAGCCTGAACTAGAAGTTCCTTGCCAGTTCCAGTATCTCCAACAACTAGGACAGAAGCATCTGTCATAGCCGCCTTCATGGCTCTAGAAATCATCTTTATCGTACGTGGATCTTCAGTGATAATATCTTCAAATTTATATAACGGTTTATCTTCTGTAAACCGTTCTTCCGATCCTAAAACAACCTTTTGCAAATCTACAACCTGTTCGGATAATTTTTTCATATCGGTGATATTCTTGGAAATCTCAACAGCACCGATAATCTTTCCCCTTGAATCGTGTAATGGAATAGTTGAATTGACTGTATTTATTTCATTACCTAGATATGTTGTATACCTTTGTTCCAAGTTAAGGATAGGCTCACCGGTTTTTAATACTTTTAATATCGTGCTATTGCTTTCATCTAATGAAGGATAAATTTCGGTAATGTGTTTCCCTAATGAATCCATTATATCGATGTCATCTAGCATGGCAGATTTTCTATTACAAAAAATTAGTTTTCCTTCATAATCCACAATTTGTAGTCCATCGCTGATATATTCAGTTATTTTCTGTATGGTTTCCCATTGAAAAACTTTCTTCATAGCCACCGCCAAATTTTCGTCTTATATGCCCAATTTTAAGCGTTTTCATCAATTTTGTCAACAATATGGTTAATGATTGTGAAAATTTTATTTTTTTCATAATCGGATAAGCATGTATACACCGTTTTTCTATCAAATTTTAAAAACGAATCTATTCCTTTGCATATTTTACCTTGAACAAAAAATCTAACAAAGATTTCATCAAACTGAATTTCATCAAGTAAAGCAGATTCGCTTTCTAACCTTTTTTTCAAAAAATGAATTCTATAGATAAAATATTCTTTTTCATTACAATCATTTAATTTAAAAGTACCTTCTTTTAAATAAGACTTGATAATAATATTTTCAGGTAAATAAAAATTGATATATCCATTATATGATTTAGCACTATACAAATCGTTCTCATTATTTTTTACTAACTTCTCGCTAATATCGTCAAGCGACATTTTCAACACTTTAGATAATTTAAAAGCCACATTTGTAGAAAACACTCCAAATCTGGCTTCGTCGTTAAATAATATGTCAAAATCATCCCAATCAATATCAAATGTTTTCAAAACTATATTTTTTATGATAGTTCTCACTAAAACACCTCCACTATCAAACGATTATAACTCTCAGATAAACCTCTGATGCTCATATCATATTCAATAGTGATAATTCCACTTCCTTCTTTATTAAAATCACTCTCTAATTTCTTTGTTAATAACTCAACCTTAAAAACACCATATGGAGTTGAATAATCAGATTCATATCTCTTTCCTTCTTCAAACATCATTTCAGAAGAAGCCATACCCTCTCGTCTCATAACAATCAATTCATCCTTGACTTCTAAAGTAGTCAAACTACCTTTCATTCCTGAAATCTCAGACTCTTCATACATAATAGTTATAACATCATCGTTTTTTTGATACTCTCCTTCAGTGGTGAATTCAATTCTATCTTCTTCACCTTCCACCGGACGTATAGAGGCTGTAATTTTGACCATTTTTTTTATCATCATAATCAATCCTTTAAACCTAATTGTATTAGTTGATCTAATAGCGCAGCATATTCTACACCCTCGAATTTCCATAGTCTAGGATACATACTAATAGGTGTAAACCCCGGCATAGTGTTTATTTCATTTAAATAAATCTTTCCTGTCTCTTTATCAAGAAAAAAATCTATTCGACTAAGACCACTACATCCAAGTTCGACATATGCTTTTATTGCATACTCTTTAATTTCTTTTACTTGCATCTCTGTTATTTCAGCAGGTATTATTAATTTTGATTTACCACCATCAAAATATTTAGCTTCATAATCATAAAATTCATGAGAAGGAATTATTTCTCCAACTACCGATGCTTTTGGAGTATCATTTCCTAAAACTGCACATTCGAGTTCTCTTGCATTTATTCCCTCTTCAATGATTATTTTGTTGTCATATGAAAAAGATTCTTTAACACCTTTTTTTAACTCATTAATATTTTTAACCTTGGAGATACCAATACTAGAACCCAAATTTACCGGTTTAACAAACATCGGATATCCTAGTTCCTTTTCAATCATATCGAAATCAACGGATTGATGTCTAATTACAGTAAATGATTTTGTCACTGGCACGCCAATTCTTTGAAGCAATTTCTTTGTATAATCTTTATCCATGCAAAGTGCTGAAGCTACTAAACTACATCCTGCAAAAGGAATACCTAGCATATCAAACAAACCTTGAATTTTTCCATCTTCACCGTAAGGTCCATGAAGAAGCGGAAAAACAATATCAATACCATTTTGTAATTTTTCCATAATCAAACCAGGAATTTTATTGTTTTTATCGTCAAATTTCAAAGTCTTTAAATCGTCTTCAATCTCATCGATTGTTTCCCAATATCCATTTCTATCTATACCAAAAAGAGAAATCTCATATTTGTTTTTATCGATAGCCTTTACAATTTCTCTTGCTGTCATTATTGAAATTTCATGTTCTTCCGATTGTCCACCAAATATTAGACCGACATTAATTTTTTTCATCAAAATCTTCCTCACTTTCAGCCCAGGCAATCACCGATTTTTCTATTTCAACCACATGATCTTCAGCATGTTTCTTCGCTTCATCAGCATTCCCGTTTTCTATAGCTTCTAGAATCAAAGCGTGCCAATTTTGAATATTTTTATAAGACGAAGCCTCATTGAAATATATCAATCTAAAACGATGAAATTGTTCATGAAGTTCTTTAACAAGAGTAATAAGTCTCTCATTTCTAGTTGATTTAAATATCAAGTCATGAAATTCTCTATCTTTTTTAATCATTCCTTTAACATCTAAATTTTCCATATAGTTTTCAAATTTTTCGTATGATTTTCTTAATTCCTTTTTTTCGCCAGCATTCATTCTCTGAGATGCCAAATTAGCTGCAAACCCTTCCAAGACTCTTCGTATTTCTAAAACATCTAATATTTCTTTAACACTTACCTTAGTGACATACGCACCTTTTCTTGGAACCATAGTTATGAATTTTTCTTTTTCAAGTTTCCTTATAGCTTCTCTAACCGGTGTCCTAGATACACCTAATCTCTCTGCAATAGTATTCTCCATTAACCTTTGACCAGGTTTTATTTTCCCAATCATTATTTCGTCCCTTAAATATTCAAATACTACTTCTCCCAATGATTTATATTGATTCATTTGTATCCACCCCATCATATGATTTCACTAAAAATGTTTGTCGATTAAGCTTACTAAAATTTTTATATGCCGCTTTAGCATGATCTAATTTTGAAAACAGTCCAAATATCGAAGGACCACTACCACTCATCAAGACACCCTTTGCACCAAAAGATTTCATTAATTTTTTATCTTTTTCTACAATTGGATACAATCTAAAAGTTACATTTTCCAATACATTCCCCAACTTTTCAGAAATCATATAAATACTTTCATCTTCTAAAGCCTTTATCATCCCTTCAATATCAGGGTGAATCTTATAGTCATTTGGAACTAAATTATTATACACTTCCATAGTTGATACAGATAAATTTGGTTTTGTCACTACAACCCAAATATCATTCAACCCTTTTATAGGAGTTAATTTTTCTCCAATCCCCTCAGCTCTAGCAGCTCCAGACATGAAACAAAATGGAACATCGGCCCCTAAATCAGCTCCTAATCTCATCATATCCTTTTGAGATAGGCCAATTCTAAACATTTCATTGATACCTTGAATTACTGTTGCAGCATTTGTGCTTCCACCCGCTAGACCAGCCGCTATTGGAATATTTTTTTCAATATATATATATACACCGGATTTTAATTTAAACTTATCAATCATCAACTCGGCAGCTTTATAAGCAATGTTCCTCGAGTTCGTCGGCAAAAAAATGCAATTTGATTCAATCTTAATTCCTTTAGGAATTATTTTCATATATATTTCATCATAAAGATCGATTTTTTGCATAATCATATCGACTTCATGATACCCGTTTTCCATTTTTCCTTTTACATCGAGAGACAAATTAATCTTCGCCCTTGATTTATACTTTTGATGCATCTCAACTACCCCTATCATATACATTATACAAAATACACTACCATTATACATTATGTATACAATTTAGAAAACAAAATTCAAAAAAAATAGGGCTAATGCCCTACTTTTTACTATTCATTGATTATCAATGTACCTGTTTTTCCTTCTATTCCTTCTTCTGCTTTTTCAAGAGAAGTGATTAAAGCTTTTCTTCCTTTTTTAGAGCTGGCAAACATCATAGCTGCTTTAACCTTAGGAAGCATCGATCCTGGAGCAAAATGCCCTTCGTCGATATATTGCTGCGCCTCTTCTAAAGTAAGCTTATCCAACCATTTCTCATTTTTTGTACCGAAGTTGATTGCTACTTTTTCAACAGCAGTCAAGATTATTAGATAATCCGCATCTAAAATCTCAGCTATCTTCGAACTAGCAAAATCTTTGTCAATTACCGCTGGAACACCTATAAGTTTATTACCGTCTTTTACAACCGGTATACCGCCGCCACCTACAGTTATAACAATACAATCATTATCAACTAGAGTCTTGACAACTTCTTTTTCAGCTACATCAATAGGTAGTGGAGAAGGAACAACTCTTCTATATCCTCTTCCAGCATCCTCAACCATATCAAAGCCCTTTTCAGTTATCAATTCCTGTGCTTCTTCTTCAGTATAAAAAGCTCCAATAGGTTTTGTCGGTTTAACAAACGCTTCATCATTTTTATCTACAATAACCTGAGTCACTACAGTTGCAACAGGTTTTGATATATTTCTACCAAGCATTTCTTCACGAATTGCATTTTGCAAATGATACCCAATATAACCTTGACTCATAGCTCCACACTCTGGAAATGGCATTTCCGGTGTAGAAGCCGCAGTTTTTGAAGCTGTATCCATAGCTAGATTAATCATTCCAACCTGTGGACCGTTTCCATGAGCTAATGTAACTTGATGCCCATGTTGGATTAAGTCTACAATCGGCTTAGCTGTATTCTTAACCAAATTTATTTGCTCTTGAGGTGTTTTTCCTAAAGCATTACCACCTAAGGCTACAACAATTTTATCATGCATTAATTTCGCTCCTTTATATTATAAATTACCTATACTCGCTACCATTACAGCTTTGATAGTATGCATTCTATTTTCTGCTTCATCAAATACTACAGAATGTTTACTTCTAAATACATCATCAGTTACTTCCATAGCATCAAGTCCGTATTTTTCTTTTACTTCCATCCCAACAGCTGTAAGAGTATCATGGAACGCTGGTAGACAATGCATGAAAATCATATCTGGATTCTCTGTCTTTTTAACCATATCCATATTTACTTGATAATCTTTTAATTGGTTGATTCTTTCTTCAAATAAATGCTCTTCACCCATAGACACCCAAACATCAGTGTAAATGGCATCAGCGCCTTTTACTGAATTTACATCATCAGATATTTCGATAATCGCTCCTGTTTCTTTCGCAATTTCTCTCATCTCTTCAACAAGTTCTTCAGATGGCCATAATTCCTTAGGTGCTAAAGCAACAAAGTGCATACCCATTTTAGCTGCCCCGATCATAAGTGAATTACCCATATTGTTTCTAGCGTCACCTGCAAATACAAATTTCACCTTGTTAAGTGGCTTAGCTACATGTTCTTCTATTGTTAAAAAGTCAGCTAAAATTTGAGTTGGATGATATAAATCAGTCAAACCATTCCATACGGGAACTCCAGCATGTGCTGCTAAACCTTCAACAGTTTCTTGCTTAAATCCTCTAAATTCTATTCCATCATAGAATCTTCCCAATACTTTAGCAGTATCTTCAATTGTTTCTTTTTTCCCCATTTGAGAATTAGTAAGGAAAGTTACATTTCCACCTTCATCAAATGTCGCAACTTCAAAAGCTGTTCTAGTTCTTGTTGAACTTTTTTCAAATATCAAACATACATTCTTTCCAGCTAATAAATCTCCTCTGACTCCTGATCTTTTTTTCGCTTTTAAATCATGAGATAAATCTAATAAATATCTGATTTCCTGTGGTGTAAAATCCTTTAGTGTAATAAAATGTCTTCCTTTTAAGCTTACTGGCATATTTAGCCCTCCTTAAATAATTTAAATTCTTTCTCTTTGTAGTGGCATAGACATACATCTAGGACCACCTCGGCCTCTTGAAAGCTCCGATGAAGGTATTACGTGAATCTTTACTCCATGCTCTTGAAGTATTTTATTTGTAACGTGATTTCTTGAGTAAACGATAACTTCTCCAGGTGCAATAGCCAGAGTATTTGAACCATCATTCCATTGCTCTCTTCCCGCATCTATTCCTCTTTTTCCACCACATCTAATGAGTGTTACTTTTTCAATTCCCAAATATTTCGCAAGAATTATATCAAGTTCATTTATTTCTTTTTCAATAACTATTTTACCATCTTTTTTAGTTAAAGAATACACACTAAGTGGACCTTCAATCTCAGGATGTATTGTAAACTTATCATAATCAACCATAGTGAAAACCGTATCCAAGTGCATAAACGCCCTAGATTTTGGAATATCAAAAGCAAGTATTGTTTCAAAAGGCATGTCTGAAGCAAATAGTTTTTCAGCTAAAATATCAATAGCATCAGGCTGTGTCCTTTGTGAAATTCCTATAGCTAATACCTTATCATTTAAGATAAGCTGATCTCCACCTTCTATCGAAAAAGGAAGATCTCTATTGTACCAGAATGGTATCTCTTGATTTTTGAATTCTTTATGGTATTTAAAAATATACTGTCCAAAAATTGTTTCCCTATTTCTTGTAACAGTTGCCATATGGTTTAATGATACTCCATTGCCAATAGTTGCAAATGGGTCTCTTGTAAAATATAGATTCGGCATAGGATCTACTATAAAAGGATAATCGTTCATAACCAAATCTCTAAGATTATCAGTGTTGATTGTTGGAAATTCCTCAACTCTAATACCTGTAATCATTTTCTCAACTAATTTTTTATTATCATCAAAAGAGTAATAAAAATCTTTCACTTGCATTGTTCTGATTTCACTTTTAATTGATGATTCAGCAATGAATTGATTAATAAATTCCTCTTTTATCTTTTCATTCTCTAAAACATCTGCGGTTAAATCTTCAAGATAATAAACTTCAATATCATTATCCGTAAAAACCTTTGCAAAAGCATCGTGTTCTTCTCTAGCTACATCTAAAAACGGGATATCGTCAAATAAAAGTCTATCCATCAATTCTGGTGTCAAATTTTCAATTTCAGGTCCTGGACGATGTAACAAAACTCTTTTTAGTCTTCCAATCTCGGAAAAAATATTTATATCCATCTTTCAAGTCCACTCCTTTACTTATTTGTGTAATATATTTCCATTTTATTCATGTCGCCTTTCAACTTTTTCAGTATACTATGTATCTCTTATCAATGCAAATCCAATAGATATTAAGTATTCCATATATTTCATATTTTCTGAATATTCATCCACTGTATATATTCCCATTTATTTCCTTGTGACGCAATTCAATATTTTTTTGAATTTTAGATTGTATAATTATTAACAATAACGTATAAAACTTTTTTGTATTTTATAAAAAAAAAGCTATATCGGGATATATTGTTGGTATTTAATAGAATTATATAAGATAGTTTAGATAAATCCCTACGTTATTTTTATTTATTCAGTAAATTATCCTATTTGATATTAAAGCAAGATTAAAAAGAAAACCAGCTCAAATGAACTGGCTATATATTCCTTCCTTGGTCATTTCAATGCCGTTTGATATTTCTTGATCGTTGACTATTATTCCTTTACTTTTCAAGAAGTCTTCTTCCAAGAATTACTGTTTAAGATAATTCAACACTTCTTCATTTATCTCTGAATCATGTTTATTCAAATTATGAGGAAAAATTTCAACATTATGCTTTAATAAATAAAACATTTCATTGGTAATTTTATATTTCCCGCCTATTTCCCCAATAATCGCCTCATTATAATTCGTTACTTCTGCTTTATTGAAATTGAAATCTTTAGAATCCAAGTAATTTTTCATGCCATAAACTCCAATTATCGAGATAATTGATATTATCAACACCACAATTGATAATTTTTTATACACTTAACAACCATCTCCTTGAATAATATTTGACAATACCAGAGTCTAACAAAGCAAAAAAAAAAGAGTTATCAACTCTTTTATGTCATGATACATATATTCTTTCTTGATTTTCTGTTAACATCACTTCAACAGTTTCAGTCAATATATCGGAATAGCTATACGATATCTTTCTCTCCGATTCCAAACCCGGATCAATTCTAACTACAAACACAGCTGGATACGTTTCTAGTAAAACTCCTTCTTTGGTTTTAACCTTCTTACGTCCTTTATTTGTTCTTAAAATTACTTTTTCTCCCAAATGATCTTGAACATGTTGTTTAATCTCAGTCAAAGTTTTTCTTGTCGCCATCTGCATCACCCCATCTAATAATATGCTTTTATTGTAACATCTTTCCAGTATAAAATCAATAATTATATAACTTTTATTTTTCATTGTCAAGAGTATAATATTTTTTTTATGTTTAATATATTTTAAATGACTGAATATTCTGATAATTTGAATATATTAAATATTAATTAACATAATGTGTGTCGTCATATTTTCTATTATCTTTTGGATTATCTAACCATACTACAAGTAAGATTGCCACTACAATTGCTATTATTGTCATATCGACACCTCCATTACGCTTTGTACTTACATTATAGTATCTTTTAACTAATAATAAACTATTTTACTTAAAATGAAATGTTATTGTAATATATGGTAACTATTTTTTAACAAAGTATTCAGCTATGCTTCTAATCCCTTCTAAAAAATACTTTCTCCCACGATACTTCTCTGAAGCTTCTATAATAATTGGACGATTATACTGTGAAATTATATCCATCAATTTTTTAACATCAAAAGCAAATCCATCATTTTTTTTCTGCGCCATATGTGCAACAATATGATGATACTCAATATAATACTCTGAATCAGTATATGCTTTATTTCCTTTTGTAGTCCAAAGATGAAACGCATCAGATGATTGGGCAAGTTTTTTAAGTCCTTCAAAAAAATCAAATTCATGCATGATTGAAGAAAAATACAAATGTCCAGTATCACACAAAATACCTAAATTTGAATAAGGCGTAATAAATTTAATCCAATCTTCTATCTTATAAAACATATAGTTCGAACCAAAGTATTCCAGCAAAAGTTTCATTTCATATTTTATTGATAATTCATTCAATCTAGTCAATGTAGTATTAAGTAATTCTTTAAATTTTATTTCATCTTGATGAAATTTATACACTCCTTGAAAGTGGATTATGTAATAATCAGGATGAAACTCTTTTAAATGAATTATGTTCTCTTCTAATAATTTAAAAGACAATTCTCTTTTTTCTTCATCTGGATCTAAATAAAAAGCACTTAGGTAGTCCTCTTTATACCAATCAAAAGTAAAAAGAGGTAAATGTATACTATATGGAAATTTTAGCTTTTCCGCCTCTTTTATCCCATCCATTACCTCTCTATGCATTACTTCGTATGATTTCCCTCTTCCCAGTACAAATTCTACGCGATTCAATCCTAAATCAATTATTTCTTCCATATCTAGATGTACAGTATTAATTCCTAGTCTTTTCATTGCTGAATCCTACTTTCCTTTAATCATTTTTAAATTGAACTTTAAATATCTTATAGTCAAATGATAAATCCAACGACACAAGAATATTCCTAAAACAAAAATTAGCACACCTATCATAACAAGACTAACACCCAAGAAAACCGATATTGTAGGATTAAGCATTAAATATTTCGGTAAATATAAATATAAAAAATTTATCGGTATTATAACTGAATCAATGAAAATCACCACACCTGATGTCACCAACGCAATGCTTGTAGCGAATATTGCAATAACAACACCCAACAATCCTAAAAACGGCCCTAATACTAAAACGATATTAAAAATACCAAGCCCGATAGATGCCATGATAGCTTTTAGAATATTATCGGTAGATACATTCTTATCAGCTTCATCTATAAGGATATTTGCTTTGTACAGTTTCCCTATTTCCTTTGGAGAACCCAAATCTTCACATATCAATTCTTCAGATTTCCCCTGTTTAATTCCCTCTGCAAAGTGAATTTCATAATCAAGCAAAATATCTTTTCTTTCTTCTTTTTCTAATCCTGATAACCCCTTTTTAAGTACATTTAAAAATTCTTTTTTATTCAAGGTTATCACCTCTTTCAATAACATGATTAACGCCCTCTACAAAGCTAAGCCATTGATTTTTTAAATTTTTATATACTTCTAAGCCTTCATCAGTTATTTTATAATATTTACGAGGCGGTCCCTCTGATGACTCAACTAAATAAGTTGTAAAATATCCCTCTTTTGTCAGACGTCTAAGAAGTGGATAAATTGTTCCTTCTGAAATTGTTATATTTTCAGAAATCTTATTAACAAGTTCATAACCATAGCAATCCCCTTCTTCCAAAATAGCGAATACGCATAATTCCAAAACACCTTTTTTAAACTGTATATTCACACAATCACAACCTTTTATTATTCATATTAATCGTACCACAAACTACCTTGCATAGCAATGTAGTGAATAATTTAAATCTAAATAATCAACATTTTCTTTACCTATTTTCATATTTTTTCTATACTTATCCTATAAGGAGTTGATATTAATGATGCTAGAAGGAAAACTAATAAAACTAAGAGCATATGATTCAAATGATAATCCTCAAAAAATATTGGAACTTATCAATTCACAAGAAGTACTTTTAAATCTTCGCCCTACTATACCTTTCCCATTTACATTTACAGATGAAAAAACTTTCATAGATTCACAATCAGCCTTAAAAAACGAATATAATTTCGCTATTGAAACTCTAGAAAACAAAGAATACATAGGTGGATGTGGTATAAATAATTTGGATTTCAATAATTCTGTTTGTGCTGTAGGTATTTTTCTAGGAAAATCATTTTGGAATCAAGGTTACGGCAGCGATGCTATGAAAACTTTAATACACTTTATTTTTAATCAAATCCCTGTAAATAAAATTAAACTGCAAGTCTTTTCTTTTAATGAAAGAGCTATTAGAAGCTATGAAAAATGCGGATTTAAAATTGAAGCTGTATTGAAAGAAGAATTATTCAGAAATGGTAAATATCACGATGATATTATAATGAGCATCTTTAGGAGAGATTATAATGATTAAATTCATTGACGGAACTATTATTACAATGCAAAAGGAAAATGATCTAGCCCAAGCTTTTGTAATAGATAAAGATAGAATAATAGCAGTTGGCACAAACAAAGAGATTAATAAAAATTTTATCGACATACCTACTGTGAACCTTAAAGGGAAGACCGTTCTTCCGGGTTTTAACGACTCTCACATGCATCTGCTTGGACTTGGCATGAACTTAAACCAACTTGATTTATCAGATACTACATCCATCGAAGAAATCAAGGCTAGAGCTTCAGAGTATTCCAAAACTCATGAAATAGTTTATGGTAGAGGATGGAATCAGGATTATTTCAAGGAAAGTAGACTTCTTACAAAAGAGGATCTCGATGAAGTATCAAAAACAATACCCGTAATTTTAACAAGGATTTGCGGCCATCTTCTTGTCGCTAATAGCGCAGCTATGAAGTTATCAGGTACTTATAAAGAAAATGGTGTATTCAAAGAATCTGAAATGGAAAAAGTTAAATCAATTCTTCCAAAGGTAAATAAAAAAGATATTAAAAAATATCTTGAAGATGCAACTGATGAATTATTGAAAAACGGCATCACTTCTGTTCAATCAGATGATTTATCAGCTGTAAGTGAAGATGAACATAAATTGGTTTTTGAAACATTTGAGGATATGCATTTAGATATAAGAGTATATGAACAATCAAATTTTGCTAAATATGAAAATTATCTAAAAAACATTCCGAATTATTTGCAAGATAAAGAAAAGAACAGTTTTTTTAGATATGGACCTATAAAAATATTGGGAGATGGTTCTTTAGGTGCTCGCACAGCTAAGTTAATAGAGCCCTATAATGATTCGACCGAAGCAAAAGGTATTCTTAATTTTTCTCAATACGAATTAAACAACATCGTTAACCTTTGCCACGAAAAAGAAATCGATGTTGCCATTCACTCAATAGGAGATCAAATGCTAAAAAGTGCATTGGAATCTCTAGATGGTAAGAAAGCGCGCCACAGCATAGTGCACTGTCAGGTGACAAATAAATCATTATTGGTTGAATTAGCTAAACAAAACCCTGTTTTGCATATACAACCAGTATTTTTAAACTACGATATGCACATTGCAGAAAGTAGATTAGGTAAAGAAAGAGTTAAATACTCGTATAATTATAAAACACTTGAAAATTTAGGTTTAACGATTGCCTTTGGAACAGATTCTCCAGTAGAACCTGTAAATCCTTTCTTTGGAATATACAACGCTATAACAAGAAAAGATCGAAGTGGCTTTCCTGAAAATGGTTGGTACCCAAGTGAATCCTTATCTCTTCATAATGCAATAAAGCATTATACAGTCGATTCAGCATATGCTTCTTATGACGAATCGAGAAAAGGAATGATTAAGAAGAACTTCTTAGCAGATTTTATTATTTTGAATCAAAACCCATTTACCATAGCTCCAGAGAGCTTGCTAAAAATCAAAGTGTTAAAAACCTTTGTCGGAGGAGTTTTAAGATATGAATACTCAGATAAAAATAATTAAAGGCGACATAACTAAAGTAAATGCAGATATAATAGTCAATGCTGCCAATAATCATTTGAGAGGCGGCGGTGGAGTTGATGGCGCTATCCATAGAGCAGCAGGAATCACGATTGATAAAGAGTGTAGAGAAATCGGTCATTGTGCTACTGGTGAGGCAGTTATAACTTCAGCGGGCAATTTGAAAGCTAAGTATATCATCCATACCGTCGGACCGGTTTATTCAAAAAATAACAACGAGCAGCAAAAGCTGCTCTACAATGCTTATTACAATTCCCTACAACTCGGAACTGGATATAACGTTAAATCCATCGTTTTTCCATCAATATCCACTGGAATCTATGGATATCCTTTTGACGAAGCTTCAACAATAGCCCTCGATGCCATTAACGACTTTATTATCAGCAATGATTGCTATGAAGAAATCATATTTGTACTTTTTTCTCAGAAGGATTATTTATCATTTATCGAACTAAAAAATAAAATTTTGTAAATGCTTTAATTCCTGATTCTTGTATAAAGACGCCATCTCTTATTAAATCACTCAATCGATTAGGAGATAAAGTAACAATATGTGTATCAGTGGTACATGTAAAATTAGTTTTGATATCCATTAATTCGGTTGCTACAAACAAGTAGATAATATCTATGCTAGAACCTTTAGGGTTATATATTCCTATAGGTTCTATTTTATTTGTGAACATTCCTGTTTCAGTCAACAAAACCCTGATTGCTGCTTCTTTAGGTATTTCTTTATATTGAACATCACCTATCGGTAGTTCTAAATCCCAGCCTTCAAGTTTATTAATCATTTTAGAAATCATTAAAATATCGCCATTTTCAACAATAGGTAAAATACATACTGCCGAATGGCACTCCAAAATTTTGCTTTCATTAATTTTCAATTTTTCTTCAACAATATATTCTTTCATGTAAAACACCTTATCTACTTAATTTTCGTTCCGCATTTTGGGCAATAATCATATTCATCATTTAATACAGCTCCACAATGCAAACATTTTCTTTCTTCATATACAACTTTATAATCCCAATATAACACACTATCCCTTATCCCGTTCCATACTTCAGTACCAACAACATCGTTTAATTCCAACAACTTGGAATTATCACATTTTACGAAGTGTTTACTATTCCATTTAAAAATAGGAATGAAAAAGAAATGAAACATCTGATATTGCTTGATTATTGTAGGATTTAAGCAATTTTCGATTTCAAAATTCAATTTTTTTTCTTCTTCTTTATTCCCTATGCCAAATATTCCTATAAAGAACATTGATTTCACCTGCTTTTCTAATATAATAATTATATACCATTTTATTTAATATCAAAATTATTTTAGTGAACTCTTCAAAATTTAAATATCACAGGGGGTATTATGGAATTGTTAGTTATTAAATGGATACAATCCTTTTCTAATTCATTTTTAGACTTGTTTTTTCAAGGGGTCACTATCCTAGGAGAAGAAACATTTATATTATTATTTTTTGTAGTATTATATTGGACTATAAACAAAGATATAGGAAAATTCATTGGCTATAGTTTTTTTATCAGCTTATTGGTCAACACCGCACTTAAAGATTTTTTCCATTCAGCTAGACCAATAGGCATTGATGGTATTAGAAGTCTTAGAACATATACAGCAACAGGGCATTCTTTTCCAAGCGGCCATACCCAAGCAGTTACCGCTCTCTTTGCATCATTATCTATATATTCAAGAAAAAAAGCAGTATATATCATTTCAACAATCTTAATTCTACTTGTAGGTATTTCAAGAATGTATTTAGGCCTTCATTGGCCGAGAGACGTAGTTGGTGCTATCATAATAGGTTTAGCAATTGTATTGTTAAGCTATTATTCCTACATCAACAAATATCATAGAGTTGTATTATTATCGATTTCACTATTGGGTTTACCCTTAATCATATATTTTAATACAAGTGGATATCCTACAGCTTATGGTATTATTTTAGGTTATTTTTTGGGTATTGTTTTCGAAAAGAAATATGCTGATTTTACTATTCATAAAGATCTAAAAAAGAATATTCTACGAATTACATTTGGTTTAATCGGACTTTTAGCACTCAAAGAAGGAGTTAAAATACTGTTGCCAGAGCATTATTATTTTGATGTATTAAGATACGCTTTGATGAGCTTTTACGGTATTGGTTTTTTCCCTGTATTAATAAAAAAATATAATTTGTAAGCAAATAAAATATTAGAGGAACTTAATTAATAAGTTCCTCTAATCAACTATCCTATAATCTCATCTAAAGCTGTCATAAACTTTTTAGTGTCTTCCATGCTTCCAGAACTTATTCTCGCCCATGTCTCATAGCCCCAAATGAATCCAGGTCTCATAATCATGCCTTTCTTCTGTAAATCAACGAATGTTTGTTTTGAATCTATTCCTAAATCGGCAAATATGAAGTTTGCACTAGTCTTGACATATCTTAAACCTTTAGATTCAAAGTAATCAACCATATACCCTATTGATTCATAATTTAAATCAACTGTATTTTTAATATGTTCATCATCACCCATTGCAGCAGCAGCTGCCACTTGAGCTATTCTATTAACATTAAATACACCTTTAGTCTTAGCCATTTCTGTAATTATTTCTTCACTTGAAAAAGCGTATCCAATTCTAAGACCTGCTAATCCGGCAATTTTAGCAAATGTTCTTAAAACTATTGTATTCGGTCTTCTTTTTAATACTTCGAGTCCATCTGGATATTCAATATTTCTACTGGCATATTCAAAATACGCTTCATCCAATACAAGAACAACATCTTCAGGAATTTTATCTACAAAATTATCTAATTTATCTTTTGAAACAATATTTCCTATCGGATTATTTGGATTACAAAGGTAAACAAGTTTTGTTTTCTCATTTATAGCATCAATCATTGCATCTAAGTCAGTCTCAAAATCCACAAGAGGAATTTTTTTAGAAACACCTCCCATATGACTTATAGTAATATCATAAAGAGAAAAAGTAGGATCTTGCATAACAGCTTCATCACCTTCATTTATGAAAGTCATAGCAATCATTTTTATGATTTCTTCTCCACCATTCCCAACAACGATTTGCTCTCTTGGAAACCCATGTTTTTGCATCAGTTTTTCTTTTACAATTTCTACTGATGGATCAGGATAAATATTAACACGAGGAGCCTCATTGATAATTGCTTCAATCGCCAATTTAGATGGTCCTAACGGATTCTCATTTGAAGCAAGTTTTACAACCTCAGTTAAACCATATTCCTCCATAACTTTTTCAACAGGTTTTCCAGGAATATACGGTTTTAAATCTTTTAATTCTTTCCTAAAAATATTTTTAGCCAAGCTAAAACCTCCTAATTCAATTTTATCCGATGACTAAGAATTCTAAGACTCCTTCATCTTTAAAGAGGGAGATAAGAATTCTAAAGTCTCTGGACTATGTTTTCTAAGCTTCAGCGGGAGTGAATCGGCTTCGTTAGCCAAATTAGCAAACTCTTAATTACGCAGTCGTGATGACGAAATCAGAGCATTTCTATCACGTTGCGTTTGACTTACTATGAAATTAATCGACTCCGTTAACCAAATCAAAGATTTGGACTAGGCGACATCTGACCTGCTATGGAATCAAGGATTCCAGCTAGGTCATTAAAATTTCAAGTTAAGTCATAAAAACTCCCTCCGAAGGCAAAAAATTCATTTATTCTACTAATATTATATACTAATATATGATTTTATTTAATAAACTTAACAAAATTATGTATAATTATCAATAGGAGATGATTAAATGGATACTAATACAAATTTTATTATTGAAAAAAGATTACATAGAACTGCAGATAATCTAAAAAGGAATAATATAAACGCATATGTAATCAACAACTTAGAAGAGCTGCATAAAGTGATAAAATCTCTGATCGCACCTAATGATATAGTTGCTCTCGGTGGCTCTATGACATTATTCGAAACCGGTGTAATCGAATTATTAAGAAATGGTGATTATCAATTCTTGGATCGGTATGAGAAGGGATTATCGCCAGAAGAAATTAGAAGAATATATTTAGATTCATTCGATGCAGATGCGTATTTTACATCAACCAACGCTTTAACAATCGATGGTATGCTTTATAATATCGACGGCAACGGAAATCGCGTGGCTGCTATGTTATATGGCCCTAAAAAAGTAATCGTTGTTGTTGGTATCAATAAAATTGTAAATAATCTTGAGGAAGCAGAAAATAGGTTAAAGAATTTTACAGCTCCATCTAATGCGAAAAGACTTAATCTTAATACACCATGCGCTTCAACTGGCATATGCTCAGATTGCAATAGCCCGGATCGAATTTGCACAGATTATGTAACAATAAAAAGACAAAGAACACCAAATAGAATGCATGTACTTTTATTAAAAGATGAATATGGATATTAAAAACTGTAGTTTTCCAACTACAGTTTTTTTATAACTTCAATTCGATACCTTTAATATCCAATTCTTTTATAAATAAAGGCGATCTCTTAACTGATAAAATCAATTTATCATCCTTAGCCTTTAAATTGCTTATAACATATACATCTATACCCTCATTTTCAAAGTGATTATATTTTTCAACATCATCGGGAATTTTATTATATCTAACATCCAATTCTTGAACAGAGCCGACACAACCACTCTCTACTTTTCTAATCATTATACTAATTATATTTCTGTTTTTCTTTTTCAGATATAATCTAAGTTCATCACTTATTATAACTTTCATAATATCACTCCTACAACATTTTATATGATATTACTACCCACTTTAATTGCTAGTTACTCCTTTTCTCATAAAGTTTATAATCTAATTCTTCCATCAGGTAATTGATATTAAGTTGAAAATCATCCTTTTTTATTGGAATCAGACTATAGAATATTTTTTTATTCTGATTAATAATATTATTGATTACATTTTCAAAAGTTTCTTCACTTACTCCTTCAAGATAAACGATTCTCTCTTCGGATCCAATATATCCAACAATTATTGTTATTCCTTGATTTGAAAAATAAGATTTTAATTTATTTATTAAATAATCGATTTTTACATCACTATCGACAACAACCATAGCAAAAATACGATCCCCAACATATTTTTCAACATCGTTAAAACATTCTGACACGACATCTTCAAACTCACTAAACGACAAACTATTAAAAGGCTTCAGTGGATTATTTTCTTTTACCTTTACAATATATTTACTCTCTATTTTTTTTACAATGATATTTCCATCAATATACTCACCATTTTTATTCATAAAATTTAAATTATATGTACTTCTAGTAAATTTGAATTCCGGTATTATTTTCTTTAAATAATACGTGTTTTTTATAAAAATATCCAATCCGAGAATTTCCTTGAATTTTTCATTGCAATCTTCAATTAAATAACTGTTGTCGAGAATTGCAACACCATCGGCACAATACTCTAAAGTTTCATATATCAATCTTTTGTCAAAATAATTATGGTTAATCGCTTTCGCAATATAAAAATATTCAAATATTTTTATAAAAATAATAAGTCCAACTCCAACAATAATACTTATAGTCACTTTTTTTTCAGCTAATAAGTTATAAAAAATACTGCTGTAATCAGTTACCGTTATCTGATTTGCAATAACCATGTCCAAATTATCTAATTTTGACAAATGAATGATTCTGATTGTATTACCATTCTGTTCACGATAGAATATTCCACCTTGAACTGTCGGCATATTAATTCTAGAAATATTAAAGTTTTCAATAATATTGTTATTAACCACTTTTCCAGTACTTAAATCATAAATCAATACTTTATTTGCATAAATATTTTCAACCCACTCTTTAGTTTGTTTAATAATAATCGAATTAAAATCTTCAGTATCAAACAAAATGGTCATAACGTCACCTGTACCACTATCGCGATAATAAACTATTTTTCTTATTAATTTATTATTGTTATTCATTTCCGGCCAATAATAATAGAAAGATCCTTCATCCTTTATCTTAAGATTATTATCCAAAGTAGAAGTTATATAATCAATCTCATCTATATCCATTTTCTCAGCAAAATATTTCCTAGGATTTAAATCTTTTACTCCATCATCACTAATCAGCAAAATATCTTCAATGTCTCTGTAATGTAAAAAATTACTTAAATCCCCTGTGCTCTCATTTGAATTTACCAAGTAAAGCAACTCCCGTTTAACATCTCTCTCAAACCGATTTATCTCACTTTTATAGTAATAATCTGCATTTTGCTTGATTTCCTCACTAATACTCGTAAGTTCAACTTCTTCTAAAATATAATCCTGATTAGTCAATTCAATTTGTTGAAAAATATCACTGATGACTATTAGTGATATTACTATAATCACAGTTGCCATAAGCAATGTAGTCCATCTTGTAACTCTTATCAAACTCGCAGTCATAATTATCCACCTTCACATGAACATTCTAGCAGAATTAATCTTATATAATAATATTTTTATATATAATTACAAAAAATTAAAAAAGCTTGAACCCTATTAAAAGGTCCAAGCTCTTTTCGTTTTAAACAACTATTTCATTTTTACTTATTTTATTTTGATATACCAAAATCATAGCAAATAACACAACACTAATCATTGAATACAAGAAATTTGTTTGAATCAGCCCAATACCTAATATAAACATAACAGGTCTAATCAGTTTATTTACTTTAGTAAACATAAATCCTGAAATCGAACCACCTATTGCAAACATTCCCATAATAGCAGTTGAAAACACAATTGCAAATGTAAGCACATTTGAGCCTAGTAAAATGTTTGAATACTGAGGATCGAAGTTCAATATAAGTACCGGAGATGTCGCAAATACAAACGGTACTAAATAGGCGGCAAAGGCCAGTTTCGATGCCTGAACCCCGGTTTTAAACGGATTCGACTTCGCAATTCCAGATCCTGCAAATGCCGCTAAAGCAACTGGAGGTGTTATATCTGCAATTATTCCAAAATAGAATACAAATAAATGTGCTCCCAAAATTGGAACTCCTACCGCTACAAGTGCCGGTGCTGCTATTGTCGCTTGAACAATATAGTTGGCAGTTGTAGGCATACCCATTCCTAGAATTATTGATGCTATCATTGTAAAGAACATTGTTAAAATAATACTTCCGCCAGATAATTGTACTATACCATGTGCAAATTTAATTCCAAGTCCAGTCAATGTAACTACACCAACTATGATACCCGCACTAGCACATGCCATAACAACTGGAAGTGCACTTTTTGCGCCTTCTTCAAGTCCTTCAACAATCTCTTTGAATGAAAATTTCGCTTCTTTATCATATACTCCGTGGAATAATCCGACAATTATTGTTGAAAATATACCATATAATGCAGCTCTCATCGGAGTGTAACCATATGCCAACATTCCAACTATTACAAATATCGGTAAACTTAAATATGCTCTTTTAGCAAGCACTTTCAGTCTTGGTAATCTATCTTTAGGTATTCCTTTAAGTCCTTGTTTTTGAGCTTCTAAATGAACCATTATAAAAATTCCAGTAAAGTATAAAATTGCAGGAACCATAGCTCCAAGTGCAATAGTTATATATGGAAGTGCTGTAAACTCAGTCATTATAAATGCTGCCGCACCCATTACTGGAGGCATTAATTGTCCACCTGTTGATGCTGCTGCTTCAACTGCAGCTGCAAATTCTGATTTATAACCAATACTTTTCATAAGTGGTATTGTAACTGATCCTGTTCCAACTGTATTGGCAACCGAACTACCTGAAATTGTACCTTGAGTAGCACTTGCAATAACAGCTGCTTTTGCAGGTCCACCAGTAGAACTACCAGCGATAGCCAAAGCTAAATCTGTTAACCAAGCACCAATTCCTGTTTTCTTAAGGTATGCAGCAAACAACAAGAATAAGAAAATAAAACTTGCTGATACTGAAATTGGTATTCCTAAAATAGCTTCCGAACTAATCCATCCATATGTTGCAATTCTTGCAAGTGAATATCCTCCATGAGAGAAAAATCCAGGCAAGTAGTTTCCGAAGAATGCATATAATAGGAAAACTCCTGCAACACTTATCAATACAGGTCCCGCTACTCTTCTTGTCGCTTCGATAACTATAATCATAGCTACAACAGAAACCCATATATCAGTTGTAGTGTATGCTCCAGCTCTCATTAATAGTGGAGCAAAATTCATGAATAAGTATGAAACAACTCCTATAGCTCCTGCTATAAAAATAAAATCATACCATCTTACCTTATTCGAATTGTCCGACTTAAACATTGGATACATTAAAAATATCAAGATTAAAGCAAATCCAATATGTGCCGATCTTTGTTGAGTTGGAGGTAATGCCCCCATCATTGCAGTATAAACTTGAAACAGCGACCAAGTTACAGCTAATAAGAAAATCAATTTCTTTAAAAATCCAACAGCATTTCTATAAGAAAACTCTCTGTCGTATTTAGCCATCATTTTAACTTGTTCTTCATCTGTTAATGTTTGTTTTAAATTAATTTCTGACAAATATCTCAATCTCCTTTACTAAAAAATTTAAAATGGATTTATTCACAACTCGAATGTTTACATAACCACCCGGTTTATAAATATCTTTTAAAAATGTTTCTTTTTCATTGTATATGAAAGAGTGGTTTGCTACGACTTTTCCAATGACAACCGGTACAGCATCAAATGTTACATCATAGTTATATACTCTAATATATTCATCGTGAAATTCCCAAATCGTATCATAATCAGGACTAGCCGGTAAATTTGCACTAAAAGAATCAAAAATCATTTGTTCTATAGAAATTGTATAATCATCATTTACTTTATATGTTTCAATTACAGGTCTTAAACTTACAGAATGAGTCCATTTCACATCAAAATAATCTTGTTCATTTTTATTGACCTGAAGTATTACTTTATTTTCATTGATGCCTTTATCTACTATAAATATTTCAAACACATCAATTTTTATGAATGATAAAACTAACCAAATAATTAAAATCACAGATAATACTAAAAACAACTTTGATTTCCTATTACTAATAATTTTCTTTCCCACTATTAAATCACCTTTATATATTGCTTTAAAGAAAAAGCCGAACCTAGATTCGGCTTTTTACACAAATATTAAATTTGTTACTTCTAGTTCATTATTCCTACTTCTTTATAGTACTTGATTGCTCCTGGGTGGAAAGGAGTAGTAATACCGTTTAATGCAGTATCTATGCTAATTTGACTTCCTCTAGCATGCCCAGCAGTAATTTCTTCAGTTTTTTCATATAAATATTTAGTAATGTTATATGCTTCATCATCAGTTAATTCAGCATTTGAATATAGAACTGCTTGAAGAGCAATAGTCATAGCATCGTCATCTTGTCCTTTATATGCTCCACCAGTAATAGTAAAAGGTGCTGCAAAAGGTACTAATTCTTGAACAGCATCAAAATCTGCTCCATCAATTTCAAGAATCTTAACGTCTCTTGACATTCCCATTTCAACTACTGCAGAACCAGGGAAAGCGATTACAGCAAATGCTGCATCTAAAGTACCGTCTTTCATTCCAGCAACAGCATCAGTAAAGCTACCTGGGTTT
>DAOUQP010000064.1 GCA_030625575.1 Eubacteriales bacterium
ATTTAGAATAGATGAAATTAATGGAGGTTACCGTGGTGAACAACAATGTTATTATTAATCAATTGCCAAAGGTATTATTTGGCATAACACATGATTTTGCAGCAGTTATAGGGAAAGTGCGTCCAAAATCACATTGTTAAAATCATGGTAATAAATTCTTAGGTTGAATATGAGTAGTCCTGGTGAATTATTGCCAGGATTTTTTATATTTATAACTAGGGAGGAAAATAAAATGATAGATATTACATTTAAAAATATAGAAAAATATTATGGAGTGACACAGATACTGAAAGACATTACTTTTGATGTGCAATCAGGTGATAGAATTGGTATTATCGGTAGAAACGGATGTGGAAAGACTACATTATTCAAGATTGCCAGCGGTATTGAAGATTATCAAGGCGGTCAACTTTTTACAAGAAAGAATATTAAAGTTGCATATTTAGACCAAATGCCGAAGTATGAGAATGATTTATCGGTTATCGATGTATTAAAAATACCGTTTGAAGAAGTGTTTTCATTGCAAACGAAGTTGAGGGAATCAGAGCAGAAAATGTCGCAGCTCAGTTCTGATGAATTACAAAATGTAATGGCAGAATATTCAGGTATGCAGCAGAGATATGAATTGATAGGTGGATACTCTGTTGAAGAAGAAGTTGCCAAGGTGACGACTGGTCTTAGATTTGATGATGAGTTTTTAAATAAAAAATATATAAACTTGAGCGGAGGTCAAAAGACTATTGTAGAATTTGCAAAAATTCTTCTTGAAAAGCCAGATGTTTTACTGCTTGATGAGCCGACAAATCATTTGGATTTCAAGGCTATAGAATGGCTTGAAACATATTTGAAAGACTATAATGGTGCAATATTGGTGATATCTCATGATAGGTATTTTCTAGATCAAGTTGTTACTAAAATAGTAGAAATAGAAGATGGTGAAAGTGAAATTTACTTTGGAAACTACACCTACTATATGGTCGAAAAAGAAAGACGATACGAGGAACTCATGAAGCAATACAACAACCAGCAAAAGAAGATAAAGTCCATGCAACAGGCGATTTATCGCTTTAAAGAGTGGGGTAGAGTTTCTGATGACCAAGCTTTTTTCAAGAAAGCTCAAAACATGGAAAAGCGTATTGAAAAGATGGACAAGGTTGATAAGCCGAGAGTTAATAGAAGAAATCTGATGTTGAATCTAAAGGATCAAAACAGATCGGGTAAAGAAGTGTTGATGATTGAAAATATGAGTAAATCATTTGATGGTAATGTTCTTTTCAAGAATTTAGACTTGTCTCTTTATTATCAAGATGCTTTTGCCTTGGTAGGTGGTAATGGAACCGGTAAATCTACAATATTGAAAGCAGTCCTCAATAGTGCTTTTGAAAATTCATACTCGGAATATTTACCTGATGAAGGCAAAATAAGAATTGCGAAAAATGCAAAAAATGCTTTTTTAGAGCAAGAAGTTGCATTTAAAAATGAAGAAATCACCGTTCTTGAATCCATAACGCGTTTTAGGAATATAACAGATGGAGAAGCTCGTTTTATATTGGCAGGTTATCTGTTTTTTAAAGACGATGTCTTTAAAAAATTAAGTGATTTATCAGGTGGAGAAAGAAGCAGACTAAGGCTTTGTCATTTGCTGTTAGATGAAGTGAATTTCATGATACTTGATGAACCGACCAACCATTTGGATATTCCTTCTAGAGAAATGCTTGAAGATGCTCTTATAAACTTTGAGGGAACAATTCTTTTCATTTCTCATGATAGGTATTTCATCAATAGATTGGCCCAAGAGGTTTATGAGCTGAATTCAAATGGACTCAAGAGATATATAGGCAATTACGATGATTACTTTGAAAGAAAGAGTAAAGAAGTTGTCAGTACTGTGTCATCAAAGCCAATAAAGAAGGAATATAAATCTAATAATGTAAAGAAAGTAAATTCGTTTAAAATGGATAAACTTGAATCTGAAATAAAAGCTATTGAAGATGACTTGCAACAGATTGAGGTTGAAATATCCAACAACGAAACCAATTACGATGAGTTGATAAAATTGACAATGAAAAAGGAAGTATTGAATGATCAACATGAACAATTGATGGAAGAATGGATGGAAATAGTTAATTAGAATGCAGTTAATATTTTGCATTCTTTTTTTACATTCATTGAATAGTAATCAATTTGATGAGAATGGAATTCTGTAAAGAGTCATAATTTATGGTAGAATATTAATTAATAAAGTTTTTTAGGAGTTAATAATGAAAAAAAAGACACTTAAAATTGAAATCAAAATAATGATATTGGTTATTATCATGTTGGTTCTTTCAGCATTGATTATGGGAATACTGGCATCATCGTGGATTGAAAAAAATTTGGAAAAGAAAGTAGAAGATAATATTTATAATATTGCTTCATTTATTGCTCGAGATGATGATATTAATTTTGCACTTAGTACAGAAGACAAAGATGATGTTATTCAATCGATTGTTCAAAATTACTTAGATGCAGTTGATGATATTACTTTTATTGTCGTTGCCGATATGCAAGGTATACGTTATTCTCATCCGGTTGAAGAACGAATAGGGAAGAAATTTGTTGGCGGAGATGAAAAACGAGTAATTGAAACTGGTGAATCGTATATTTCTGAAAGTATTGGAACATTAGGACGATCTTTGCGTGCATTTGTTCCGATAATATATGATGGAAATCAGGTTGGATTTGTTAGTGTTGGAACTCTGACTTCAAGTATAGATGCTACTAGAAGCAGAACGTTTGATTCGTTGATGATGTGGATTTTATTTACGCTGTGTATAGGAATGCTAGGTTCTTTTCTAATATCTGAAAGTATAAAAAAATCTCTTTTGGGATTAGAACCAGAAGAAATCGTAAAATCTTTTACTGAAAAAGCAAGTATGCTTGATGCGATACATGAAGGCATTATTTCAGTTAACGAACTAGGCGAGATTACTTTAGTAAATAATTCGGCATTTAATATATTGAATATTAATGATGTCGATAAAGAACATGCAATAGGTATCGTTGTTAATGAAATTTTTCCAACTAGTCGATTACTTAATATTATTGAAACGGGTTCGTCAGAATATGACAAAGAACAGATTATAAATGGTAGAGTTATTTTAACAACTCGAGTGCCAATTATTAGCAAAGGCAAGATTTTAGGTGCGATAGCAACTTTTAGAGATAAAACAGAAATTATGACACTTGCAGAAGAACTGACAGGGGTAAATCAACTTGTCGAAGCACTTAGAGCCAACTCACATGAATTTTTAAATAAGATCCATGTTATTCTAGGGTTATTGCAGATTAAAGAATATTCTGAAGTTGAGCGTTATTTAAAAGGAGTAGCCATGCGTCAAAACAGTATCACCACTAGTGTCGTTAAAATGATAAAGGACCCTACAATAGTGGGATTGTTATTTGGTAAAATTAGCCGCGCTTCTGAACTTGGAGTGAATATTGTCATCGATAAAAGATCGAATCTACTTAAAGAACACAACAATATCGATAGTTCTACTTTAATCAAGATTATAGGTAATCTGATTGAAAATGCTTTTTACGCGCTAAGAAATAATGAAGTTGAAAAAAATATTAATTTTTTTATATTTGAGGATGAAAAAGAAATTTTCATAGAAGTAGAAGATCGTGGGATAGGAATCGAAGAAAGAAATATTCATAAAATATTCAACAAGGGATATACTACCAAAGAGGGAAGCAATGGTGTTGGACTTAATTTAGTCAAGAACATAGTTGATAACCATAATGGTAAAATAGAAGTTGATTCAGAAATTGGTGTAGGAACAATCTTTAGAGTAACTCTTCCAAAAGGAGAAAAATTATGATTAAGGTACTAATTGTTGAGGATGATCCAATGGTAGCATATTTGGATGAAAAGTATATTAATGCTGTGCAAGGATTTGAGGTAATCGATAAAGTTTCTAATGGAGAAGATGCAATAGAAATATTATCAAAAAATAAATACGATCTCATAATTTTGGATGTCTATATGCCAAAGGTCAACGGAATTGAGTTGTTAAAGGAAATCCGCAAAAAATTTCTTGATGTAGACGTTATATTTGTAACGGCAGCAAAGGAACATGAAATTATTGATCAAGCTCTTAAATTGGGGGCGGTCGATTACTTGATTAAACCATTTGAATTCGAGAGATTTAAAAAGGCTCTTAAAAACTATCTTATACGCCATGAATTATTAATCAATGCTGGAACTATAAATCAAAAAGATATTGATTTTTTAACAAAAATTCACTTAGAGGTATCAACTGAACTACCAAAAGGATTACATGAATTAACTTTAAAAAAGATTAAAGATGTCATTAAAGAGAATAATCAAGAATACTTAAGTGCTGATGAAGTAGCTGATTTTGCAGGGGTTAGTAGAGTAACTGCTCGAAGGTATCTTGAATATTTAGAATCAATAGTATTTGTAGAATGTGAAATTAAGTATGGTACAGTTGGTAGACCAAGTTATGTATATAGATTAATTAAATAAGTATTTACTTTGAAAGTTATGAATTTTAATTCATAGCTTTTTATTTTTTTTATGAACTAAATAGTTTCAATAATTTCATAATCTATTATTTTGAGAAAATTAATATAACATTTAAGTATAAACAAAATAAAGGAGTCGATTTAATAATGGATTACCAAGCTATGAGTCTAGAACTTCATGAAAAGCATAAAGGGAAAATTAATGTTGTTTCAAAGGTAAAAGTGGAAACAAAAGAGGATTTGAGCACAGTTTATACGCCGGGTGTTGCTGAACCATGTAAGGAAATTGCTGAGGATCGTAATCTTGTTTATAAATATACATCGAAGGGAAATCTAGTTGCAGTAGTTTCTGATGGAACTGCAGTTCTTGGACTTGGAGATATTGGACCTGAAGCTGCAATGCCGGTTATGGAAGGTAAAGCAGTGCTTTTTAAAGAATTTGCAAACGTTGATGCATTTCCTATCTGCTTGGCAACAAAAGATGTTGATGAGATTGTTGCTATTGTAAAAGCGCTGGCACCAACTTTTGGAGGAATAAATCTTGAAGATATATCTGCACCTAGATGTGTCGAGATAGAAAGACGTTTGAAGAAAGAATTGGATATTCCAGTTTTTCATGATGATCAACATGGAACAGCGATTGTAGTATCAGCTGCTTTAATCAATGCGTTGAAATTAACTGAAAGAAAAATAGAAAGTACAAGAATAGTAATAAATGGAGCAGGCGCTGCAGGAAGTGCTATAGCTAAAATGTTGCTTTCTATGGGTGCCAAGAATTTGTATGTATGTGACCGTGAAGGTGTTTTGTATCAAGGAATGGATAATATGAATTTTGTTAAGAAAGAACTTGCTGAGATAACCAATACAGAAAATTTAAAAGGCAGCCTGGCAGATATGCTTAATGGAGCGGATGTATTTATTGGAGTATCAGCTGCAAATGTTGTATCTGAAGAAATGGTTAAATCAATGAACGATAAAGCAATTGTTTTACCAATGGCAAATCCATTTCCAGAGATTATGCCTGAATCGGCAAAAAAAGCAGGAGCGTATATAGTTGGAACTGGTCGTTCAGATTATGAGAATCAGATTAATAATGTTGTGGCATTTCCAGGAATCTTTCGAGGTGCATTAGATGTAAGAGCGACAGATATAAATGAAGAAATGAAAATCGCTGCAGCAAATGCAATTGCATCTATTATTTCAGATGATGAACTTAACGTTAATTACATCATTCCGAATCCATTCGATAGAAGAATTGCAGAAGATGTTGCAAGTGCTGTTAGAAAAGCCGCTATTGAAAGTGGCGTTTCAAATAAATAGATAAATATTAAAGGAGGAGTAATATGTCAACGGCAGTAAAATTTGAAAATACTGGTGAAGAGTTAAAGCAAGACAATGGTTATAAAATCATGGGTATGTCGGTTTCAATGTTCTTAATTACAGCAATTGTAATTTCAATTGCAACATTTATGGGAGTTATGCCTGGTGGTTTAGTCGGAGCAATTCCTTTTATGATGGTACTTGGAGCAATTCTGAATGAAATCGGCAATAAAACACCAATTATTAAAGATTATTTTGGTGGAGGTCCGATTGTTATAATTTTTGGTAGTGCGGCATTATTTACTTATGGAATTATTCCGGAATCTGTTTCACAAATGGTCGCAGGATTTACTAAAGCTGGAGGCTTTTTAAGCTTCTATATAGCTGCATTAATTACAGGTAGTATTCTTGGAATGGATAGAAAACTATTAATTAAAGCATCTCTAAGATATTTACCAGCAATTCTTGGTGGAGTTGTAGTTGCTTTAGGGTTAGTTGGTTTAGTTGGCGGAGCGATTGGCTATGGAGTAAAAGAAGCGATATTATATATTGGTATCCCGATAATGGGTGGCGGAATGGGCGCTGGAGCTGTTCCTCTTTCAGAAATGTTTGGTGAATTCTTCAATGTAGATGTGACAAAAATGCTGTCAATTATGATACCGGCATTAGCAATGGGTAATGCACTTGCAATAGTATCTGCAGGTATTCTTAATCGTATTGGTAAAAATAAAAAACATTTAACAGGCAATGGTAAATTAATGAGAGTAGAATCAGATGATTTTGTTGCAAAAGAAATTACTGAAGCTATTTCATATGAAATGATGGCAATAGGCATGCTATTGGCAACAACTTTCTTTGTATGGGGAAAGATTTTAGCGAAATTTATTCCAATTCATTCATATGCACTTATGATTATCACAGTTGCAGTTATCAAAGCATTCGGAATTATGCCAAGAAAATATGAAGTTGGCGCATTTCAATTCTTCAGATTTGTTATGATTTCATTAACACCTGCATTGTTAATCGGTATAGGTGCTGCTTATACAGATTTGGCAGCTGTTATCAGTGCATTTACATTACAATATATCATCTTGGTTGCTGTAACAATATTTGGTGCAATTATCGGATCTGGACTAGTAGGTCATTATATGGGATTCTATCCTATAGAATCAGCATTGACTGCAGGATTATGCATGGCCAATATGGGTGGTACTGGAGATGTTGCTGTGCTATCTGCAGCACACCGAATGGAACTTATGCCTTTTGCACAAATTTCATCTCGTCTAGGTGGTGCATTTATCATCATACTTGCAACAATGTTATTGAAAATGTTTGTTTAAATTCATAGATATCTTTATTTTATGATTCTTTGAAATAGTATCGGTGAAAAGAACTGATTAGAATGCAGAAATATTTTGCATTCTTTTTTTTGACATTTATTTAATTTTCAATTGAAGGAAAATAATAATTATTGTAAAAATGAATTCTTTAAGCTTATCCTAATGATATAATCAAGATAATTACGCAAAGTGGGTGGATAAGAATGAAAAAGAGAATAAATCTTTGCCTTGTGGGTTTTGGCAATGCCGGTAAGGCATTTTGTCAAATGCTCAATGAGAAAAACCATGAAGTTGAATTGATGACCGGTTATGAAATTAAAGTGGTAGCCATAGCCACGCGCTCAAAAGGATGTCATATTGACAATGAAGGCCTTGATTTGGCGAAGGTAATAAGTGATGTAGAGAAAAACGGCAAATTCGATGAAAAGAATCCAAAGATTATGAATCTTGATACATTGTCGTTGATAAAAGAATCAAAAGCAGATGTAATGATTGAACTGAGTGCATTATCGATTGAAGATGGACAACCTGCAATTGGGCATATTGAAACAGCATTTTCACAAAATATGCATGTGATTACTGCTAATAAAGGACCGATTGCTTGGGCATATAAACGTTTGATGAAAGAAGCAAATGAAAAAAATCTACAATTTTTATATGAGACCACTGTAATGGATGGAACTCCTATATTTAATTTAGTCAAATACACGCTTCCAGGTTGTAGGGTGGAATCATTTAAAGGTATTCTAAACTCGACCACCAATTTCATTATCGAGGAAATGGAAAAAGGAAATTCTTACGACGAAGCTATTAAGGAAGCCCAGCGAAGAGGATTTGCCGAAGCCAATCCAGAATTGGATGTTGAAGGATGGGATGCTGCAGCAAAAACAACGGCGCTTGTAAATGTGCTGATGGATGCTGAACTTACTCCGCTCGATATTCAACGAGAAGGAATTGAGAATATTGAAGTAAAAGATATTGAAAAGGCTTTGAAAGACAATAAAAAAATTAAATTGTTTTGTGAAGGATATAGAGAAAATGGAAAAGTCTATGGCAGTGTAAAACCTACTTTGGTTGATAAAAGTGATCTTTTTGCAACAGTGGATGCTACATCATCTGTTCTTTCAATCACAACCGATCTTATGGGAGAAGTAGTCATACTTGAAAGAAATCCAGAAATACAGCAAACTGCCTATGGCATTTACAGCGATTTACTCACTCTACTCAATCATCTATAAAATGAAAAGCTGATTTACGAAATCAGCTTTTCATTTTCTTTATGCCCTATTTAGTTGCTTTATGTCGAATTCTCTTATAATCATGAAACATGAGTTGAGGATTGGAATATATTTGCCATGATATACCATTTATCAACTTTGGAAGTTATACTGAAACAGTAGTTAAAACTTTTTATTTGGGGTAAAATAAAGAAAGAAGGTATCTAATTAAATGGAGAGATTTAATCCACTTAATGATTTCGTATTCAAAAAGATATTCGGAGAAAAGGAAAACAAGGATTTACTTATAAGTCTACTCAATTCGATTTTGAATCCATCGGATAGAGATAAACTTACCGATCTTGAAGTCATCGATGATTTAAAGCTTACAAAAGAAAGAATTGATGATAAGACGGGAAGACTGGACATAAAAGCCAAAACCAAATGCGGAGTATTTATAAATATAGAGGTTCAGCTTCAAAATAAAAAAGATTTCGAAAAGAGAACACTTTTTTATTGGGGAAAGATGTATGTCAGCAGTATAAAAATAGGTGAAGATTAC
Organism: Eubacteriales bacterium; assembly: GCA_030625575.1. Lineage (GTDB taxonomy): Bacteria > Bacillota > Clostridia > Peptostreptococcales > Acidaminobacteraceae > DAOURC01. Next base: position 8,970 of record DAOUQP010000064.1, read on the forward strand.
AGGGATCTACAAAAGGTAATAACCATAAACATCTTGGATTTCAGTTATCTTGACATAGAGGCATTTCATTCAAAATATCATCTGTGGGAGGATGATAGAAAAGATTTTTTACTGACTGATTTAGTGGAAATACATTTTATAGAAATGCCAAAGTTCAAGAAACTTCTGAGAAAAGATATTAATCACAATTCACTTCAGAGGTGGCTCAAGTTTTTTGATTCAACGATATCTGATATTGAATTAAAGGAGATAACCGGTATGGATAAGAAGATTAAAAAGGCTGAAAAGAAATTGGAGTATTTAAGTCAAGATCCAGAAGCGAGGGCGCTTTACGAAGCCAGGGAAGAATCGAGAATAGAATATAACAGTTCTATAAGCTATGCAATGGATAAAGGAAGAGAAGAAGGTAAAAAAGAAGGTATAGAGGAAGGCATAGAGAAAGGCATAGAGAAAGAAAAAGTAATAATTGCTATCAACGCACTTAAAAGAGGTATTGATATAGATGTCGTTTGTGAGATTACAGGGTTGGCGATGGAAGAAGTATTGGAGATTAAAAGCGGTTTGGAGAAGTGAAATAAGGAATATAACGAGCTCATTTAGGACTGTAAAATACTTTGTGTAAAATCTAAACTATCAATGAAAATAATAAATAGAAAGTTTTATTCAATAGATGAGTTATCATGTAAAATTGATAGCTTATTTTTTTGACCCTAATTCAGTTATCGTATCATTCTATGGAATAATCCAGGATTTCAATGTTATTATAGAATTGTATACATTATTTTACTATTTATGTTATATATAGTGTATAGTATAGTTGAACGATGAATAAGAAAAAAGGGAACTATTATTTATTACAGTCGTCTAACTTAAATGAAGAATAAAAACAAGAGGTGGTAAACGTGAAAAGAAAAATTATGGCAGTTTTACTTGGGTTGACGTTGGTTTTAACGGCTTGTGCAAAAACAGAGGATAAACCTGTAATACCTGCAGAGCCAGTTGATACTACTACGATTACTGAGACAAGTGAATGGGAGTTTGAAGTATCGGCGCTAAATTCGGACTTGGCAGGAATAGATGCGGATACCGAATTCAAGTTGACTTCTAAAAACGATGTTTCACTTGAATTTTTAAAAGAGAATGTTGAAATATCACCAAAAGTTGATTTTCAGATTATGGAGAAATCCAGCAAGGAATTTATTATAAAGCCTAAAAAAGAACTTGATAAAAATAAAATATATAACATAAAACTCTACAGTAAAAAAGAGAAGTACGATTTTTCATGGGCTTTTCAGACAAAGAAAGATCTTATGGTTGTAAGCTCGATTCCAGGGAACAGAAGCGAATATGTTCCTGTCAATTCTGGAATTGAAATTATGTTTAATTATAAAAATATTGAAAACTTCGATGAAATATTTGAAATTTCACCAAAAGTAGAAGGAAAGTTTTCATCTAATGGGTATGCCATGATTTTCATACCACACTCGCTTGAACGTGGTACTACGTATTCAGTGAGGATTAAAGTTGGTGCAAGAGTAGAGGGCAGCGATCTTTCTTTACAAGAAGATTATGCATTTAGTTTCAGCACTGAACCTATGAGTGGAGAAACATATATTTCACTAAATGATGTTTTCTTCAACTTTAAAACAGATCAGAATCATTTTATACCGGCTTATATCAGCAGAGAAGCATCTAAATTGGAATATGATATGAGTGTTTTTGCTTTTGATGATTCAGATACTTTTTTAAATGATGTTAAAGAGTATGATAAATCTCATTCATTTGAAAAACTCTATGAGAGCATACCTGAATATCTTCAAAAAATCAGTGAGTTTAAAGTAACGCCAGTAGAAGTAGAATATGGTTATTCAAGGTTTTACTCGTTTGAATTTCCTGAAGCATTAGACACAGGTTACTATCTTACTAAAATTTCTTATGCAAACAAGGATTATTATTGCTTTGTACAGGTCAACGACCTGTTGGTTTACAGTAGTAAATTTGAAGATACGCATTTTTTCTGGCTTATGGACGGAGATGTAAATACAGGAGTCAGAGATGCGTTGATAACCGTCGATGGTGAATTTACTGGTAAATCCGGTGATGACGGTGTAGCTATAGTCGATTATCAAGAAAATGAAGATGAAATGTTTTATGTGACGTATGCAAAAATCGAATCTCAAGGATTCAATGATTTTATCATGAGAAATATGAGAGAATTTCATCCGTATATGATGAATTACGAATCGTATAGGGATATACCTTATAATCAGCAGGCTTCAAAAAACTATTGGAAATATATATTTACAGATAGAAGCACCTATCTGCCGACGGACCAGATGAATTTATTCGGTTATATCAAGCCTAAAATCGATTCAAGCGGTAATTATAAAATCAGCCTTTATTCAAATGTAAAAGGATTTGATTTGATTGAAAGCAAGACAATTCAGACTACCAATACGGGTACTTTTACAGATGGATTCAGTTGGAAAGATATGACGCCTGGTTGGTATACAGTATTGGTGGAAGAAAACGATACTTTGATTATTCGTCATGATTTATACATCAATGAATATACAAAACCTGTATATAAAATTGAAGGAGAATTTGATAAAGAATTTATCAAAGCCGGCGAATCGATCACATATGATTTAAATGCGGGATTTTTTGATGGAACTCCAGTTCCTGGAATGGATTTCAATTATTATATGCATATGGGGAATCAAATTCAAGGGAAAGTGACAACCGATGAGAGTGGAAATGCTTCAGTGACCATGACACCTTCGTACAAAACCACTTCTTGGAGACCGACTAGTTCTAGATTTGAGATAAACAACACCAATGCAGAGGACTATAGAGTCACAGATTATGATTACTTCACTTTCTTGCCAAAGGATAAAATGATTGAATTATCATATAGTGATGAAGAGGATATGCCAAAGCTGACAATTTTAGCTAATGAACTGAATTCAGAGAAGTTCAGCACTGCTTATGATTTCAATTATGAGGATATGAGAGGAAAACCTCTTAATACTTCTCTAAGCGTTAAAGTTACTGAAAGATGGTATGAAAAGATTGAAAAAGGCCAGGTTTATGACTACATAAACAAGGTCAGTAAAACAGAATATGATTATATCAAAAGAAGTAAGGTAGTCGAGGAAAAAGAGATTTCTGTCGTTGATGGAAAATATACGATGGAAATGTCTTATGTTATTGATTCAAACAGCAGGTTTGAAGTTGAAGTTACGCTTGATGAAGGAAATAGAGAGCGCATTGTTGAAAGTCTAAATATCAGAGATGATTATTATACTAGAGGAGATACACTCTCGAAAATGTATGGGATTAGATTTGATGGGGATAAATATAAATTCAAATTGAATGAAACAGTTGATTATTATCTTGATGATCAAGGTAGAGTACCCGA
>DAOUQP010000090.1 GCA_030625575.1 Eubacteriales bacterium
TTCTATCAAGAAGGAAAAGAATTCAACACAAAAGTTTTTAGAGAACAATTAGATAATTATCAAATTTCTGAAGAATCTGGTGTTTCCATCAGGGGAGAATATGAAGGCAAAATAGGTTATTATTATTCAGAATTGATTGATGAATCGATTATAGATGAAGCTCTTTTGGCGATTATCTCTAATTCGCAGCTTATGGATGTAGACGATGAAAAGATTATCGGTGAAGAGAGTATTATTGATGACAGTGAGGATTTTAATAAATCACTGATAAAGAGTGATTACTCTATGATAATAGAAGCTATGATTGAAAATGAAAAAAAACTTAAGGGAAAAGATGATTTAATTACAGAAGTTCCTTACAATATGTATGCTGAAATTGAGAATTATACTGTGATTAGAAATTCAAAGGGAGTACGGTTATCTCAAAAAATGAATCTTTTTTACTATGTTTTATCAGCGCTTGCTAAAAATGACTCAAAAGGAAAAACTGCAATGAGAATTTTAGCAGATAGAAATCCAGAAAAATTTAACGCTGATGAATTGATTAATGATGTATATAAAGAATCGACTGATTTATTGCAATCGGAATCTGTTCCTTCGGGAGTTTATGATATAATCCTTAGAAAAGATGTTTCAGCTGAGTTTTTTAATGCTTTTTCTGATATTTTCTCCGCTGAAATGGTAGACAAAGGAATAAGTGTTTTAAAAGAAAAAGTTGATAAAAGAGTGGGAAATGATTTGTTGACTATAATTGATAGCCCGTTTGAAAAATCAGCTTACATCCATAGAAAATTTGATGATGAAGGGATGTTGACAAAGGAAAAGAATCTGATAGAATCAGGAGTATTGAAAGGATATCTTCATAATTCAAAGACAGCAAAAAAAATGAATTTTGAAAATACCGGCAATGCAATAAGAGGCAGCATTAAATCTTCACTTGGAATTTCTCATACAAATTTATTTATAAAACCTGATAGAGGAACTCTTGAAGATATGATAAAAGAAATGGAAAATGGGATTCTAATTATTGAACTTCAGGCACTTCATTCAGGACTTAATGCAATTTCTGGAGATTTTTCTTTGCCTGCTCAGGGATATCTTATTAAATCTGGGGAAATTGTCAGGGCTGTAGATAATATAACCATTGCAGGAAATATAATGGATGTCTTTAATAATGTTGAGAAAATTGGAGAAGATTTAGAGTTTTATTTACCTAATAACATGGGTAGTGTAGGAAGTCCTTCTATTATGGTTAAGGATATAAATATTACAGGAAAATAGGTGCGGTATGATTAGGCAAATGGAAAAGACCATTGACGATCACAACTTAATAGAAATTGGTGATAAATTAGTAGTTGGGCTATCAGGTGGTCCGGATTCGGTTGCTATGTTATATGGCTTGTTGGCTTTAAAAGAAAAATATCATATCGAGCTGTTTGCTGTCCATCTTAATCATATGATAAGGGGAGCTTTGGCTGATGCAGATCAGGAGTATGTAGAGAACCTTTGCAAAAGCATAGATATTCCAATTTATTCTTTTAAGAAGGATATTCCTAGGATGTCTAAAGAACTTAAAATGACAGAAGAAGAGGTAGGAAGAAAAGTCAGGTATGAACTGTTCGAAAAAGTATGCTCGGAAGTCGATGGCAACAAGATAGCTATTGCTCAAAATAAGAACGATCAAGTTGAAACGTTTATAATGAGAGTGATAAGAGGTGCTGCAATAGATGGGCTTGCATCGATTAAGTATATCCGAGACGAGAAATTCATCAGACCTTTATTGGGGTGTGATCGCGAAGAAATTGAAGCGTTTTGTGAAAAAAATAATTTGAAACCTAGAATTGATCATACAAATTTCGAGACGGAATACTTTAGAAACAAAGTGAGGATTAATTTGATTCCTCATATGGTTAAGACATATAATCCGAATCTGATCGATACAATTTATAGAAACGTTGAAATCATTCAAAGAGACTTGGATTATCTCGATAGTGAAGCTTTGAAAGAATTTAACAAATTTGAACCAGGAGATATTTCTATTGATGTACTTAATAGTTTGCATCCTGCAATCCGCTCGAGGGTTTTAAGAAAGATTATAGAAAGAAGGATTGGGTATTTAAGAGATGTTTCTTCTGGTCAAATCGAAGAACTTGAGAAATTGATTTTAAAAGGGCAAACTGGGAAAAAAGTTATAGTAAAGAACACAGTTTTTCAAATTGAGAATGAAAAATTAAAAATATTTGAAAAACAAGCATACGAGAAAGTGAAATTCAATCATCGGTTGAACCTAGGTGAAAACCTAGTAGTGATTACTGAGGATGAATCATATAAAGTAATATTGGAAGTTTTTGATGGTAATATAATTACAAAAGGCGATAAATTTACGGCGTGTTTTGATTATAATCAGATTAAGGGAGATATTATTCTTCGAAGTAGAGAAGATGGTGACAGATTTGTTCCTTTAGGTTTAAATGGAAAAAGTAAAAAGCTGAAAAACTATTTTATTGATGAAAAGATTTCTAAAGAAAAAAGAGATAAAATTCTAATTTTTGAAGATTCAAGAGAAATATTTTGGGTTGGTGGACATCGATTAAGTGAAAATTATAAAGTGAAAAACAATACTACCAAAATATTGAAAGTTAAAATTGAATTATTGTAACAGCAATATAATTATGTTAGAATTAGTAGATGTATTAAGAGATTTTAAGGAGGAAAATTGTGAAAAAATATTTTAGAGGATTGACCTTTTACATTCTTATCTTTATAATAATCCTTTATTTCGTAAGAATTTATTGGCAACAACCGCAAGAAATTGTAGAATTTGATTTTACACAATTGCTTAATGAGATACAAGAAGGAAATGTCAGTACAGTTGATATGGCTGAAAACAGAATTTCTGGAACTCTTTCTGATGGAACGCAGTTTGAAGCGTATATTCCTGAAATGATGGGAGATTCATTTGGCGATTATGTATTTAATTTAGCACAAGAAGAAGGTGCAGTCATTACACTTGAAGGCATACCACCAATTGAAACACCGTGGTTTGTTGATATTTTACCTTCAGTGTTTATGATTTTAATATTTGTTGTTTTTTGGTTTGTGTTTATGCAGAACTCACAAGGTGGGGGAAGCAAAGTTATGTCTTTCGGTAAAAGTAAAGCTAAACTTAATAAACCGGATGAGGGAAAAATTATTAATTTCAGTGATGTAGCAGGATTGAAGGAAGAAAAAGAAGAGATGGAGGAAATTGTAGATTTTCTCAAACACCCTAAAAAATATGTGGATTTAGGAGCAAGGATACCAAAGGGTATTTTAATGGTAGGTCCTCCTGGAACAGGAAAAACTTATTTATCTAGAGCTGTTGCAGGTGAAGCAGGAGTGCCTTTTTATAATATAAGTGGTTCTGAATTTGTAGAGATGTTCGTTGGAGTTGGTGCATCAAGGGTAAGAGATTTATTTGATACCGCTAAGAAAAACCCTCCATGTATAATTTTTATTGATGAAATTGATGCTGTTGGGCGAAAAAGAGGTGCTGGACTCGGTGGTGGACATGATGAAAGAGAGCAAACATTAAATCAGTTGTTGGTTGAGATGGATGGTTTTGGAGATCATGAAGGAATTATTATTATGGCTGCCACAAATAGACCGGATATTCTTGACCCTGCTTTGTTGAGACCAGGTAGATTTGATAGAGAAGTGACAATTGGGATTCCTGATATTAAGGAACGAGAAGAAATATTAAGATTACATGCTAAAAATAAACCATTGGGTGAAGATATAGATTTCAAAGTTCTATCAAGAAGAACACCAGGATTTACACCTGCTGATTTAGAAAATATCTTGAATGAAGCAGCATTGCTTTCTGCAAGAAAAAATCACAAAAATATAACTATGAAATCGATTGAAGAAGCGACAACTAAAGTTATTGCCGGCGTAGAAAAGAAAAGCAGAGTGGTAAGTGAAAGCGAAAGAAAAATTACAGCGTACCATGAATCTGGGCATGCACTATTAGCAAGATTACTTCCAGACATGGACCCTGTTCATCAAGTAACAATAATACCAAGAGGTCGAGCAGGCGGGTTTACTATGCAATTGCCTTCAGAAGACCGAAGTTATATGACAAAAAAACGTATGGAAAAGGATTTAATTGTATTCCTAGGTGGCCGTATAGCTGAAAAAATAATTTTGGATGATATAAGTACTGGAGCACAAAATGACCTTAGCCGTGTAACTAAAGTTGCCCGTGCAATGGTAACTAAGTATGCGATGAGTGAAAATTTATCTCAGATGTCATATGAAGATGGCGAAGAAGTGTTCTTAGGTAGAGACATGACGACTAAACAAAATTATTCGGAACATGTGGCTGCAGAAATAGACCGTGAAGTCAGAAGAATTGTAGACAACGCTTATGACGAGGCATATAGATTATTAAGTGAAAATGTTGATAAACTTCATGATATGGCGAGTGCATTGCTTGAATACGAGACTATTCATAGTGAGGAATTTGAGCTTATATTCACTGAAGGGTTTGAAGCGTTAAAAGAAGTGAAATTAAAAGAAGAAGAGGCTGAAGAAGAAGCTAGAGTTAAAGAAAAGGCCAAAGAAGCTGAAAAAATAGAAAAAGCTAAAGAAGTTGCTAAATTAGAAAAAGAAATGAAAGATATAGCTGAAGAAAAGGCTAAAGAAGCTGAAACTACTACTGATGACGAAAATACCCATTCATAAGAATGGGTATTTTAACATAAGGAGGGATAGTGTGGAATTTAATTTAAAAGTTGGGATGTCGTTTACAAGTGAGATCGTTGTTGAAGAAAAGGATACAGCTGTAGCCTTTGGTTCGGGAAATATGTATGTGCTTTCTACACCTATGATGATTGGATTAATGGAAAATGCAGCGTTAAAAGCTGTTGATGTACACCTGCCGGAAGGATATCAGACAGTGGGGATTCACTTGGATGTGAAACATTTAGCGGCAACTCCTATGGGGATGAAAGCAAATGCTACAGCGGAATTAATAGAGATTGATGGAAAGAAATTAAAATTCAAGGTTGTTGCTTATGATGAAAAGGATAGGATAGGAGAAGGGTATCATTCTAGATTTATCGTTGAATCAGAGAGTTTTATGAAAATGACTGAAGGGAAAAAGTAATATGAGACTAATTCAAACAGATGAAATTGGCAAAGTAGTATATGATTCTTTAATGGAAATAAACTTTGTATTACCAAATGATGTTAAAGAGAAAATTATCAATCAAATAGAAATAGAAAATTCAGCAAGAGGCAAGAATATTTTATCTATGATCAAGGAAAATTATTTGTTATCTGAAGCTAAGAGGATACCTCTTTGTCAAGATACGGGAATGGCAGTAATATTTCTTGATATTGGCCAAGGTGTTTTGTTAGAAGGCGATTATATCGAGGATGTTATCAATCGAAATGTCGCAAAAGCATACTTGGATGGATATCTTAGAAAAAGCATAGTGGATAGTCCTTTAACAAGAAAAAATACTAATAACAATACACCTGCCATTGTTCACTATAATATTGTACCTGGTGATGATGTTAAAATATCTATTGCCATCAAGGGCTTTGGCAGTGAAAATATGTCTAGAATGGTCCTTTTAAAACCTAGTGATGGATTAGAAGGCGTTTTGGATTTCGTTGTAGATACTGTTAAAAAGGCTGGACCAAATCCTTGTCCTCCAATGATACTCGGAGTAGGAATTGGCGGAACTATTGAAAAGGCTGCTTTGATGGCTAAACATGCGCTGCTGAGAGAGCTTGATTCTGTGAATGAAGACGAAGAAGCGAGAATAATTGAGGAAACATTGATGGAAAGAATAAATTCTCTAAACATCGGCCCTATGGGAATGGGTGGAATTACAACTGCGTTGGGAGTTCACGTTGAGATGTTCCCAACCCATATCGCAGGACTTCCTGTAGTTGTCAACATTAATTGTCATTCTTCGAGACATAAGGAGATTATATTATGATTAGAAAAATTTCCACTCCACTTAAAGAAGAGGAAATTGTCCTTTTAGAAGCTGGAGATGAAGTGTTGTTATCCGGTTATATTTATACCGCAAGAGATGCTGCTCATAAAAAGTTGTTGCAGTTGATTGATGAAGGTAAAGATCTTCCTTTTGACGTAAATGGGCAGGTGATTTTCTATGTTGGACCAACTCCTAATAAACCTGGAGAGGTTATCGGTTCTGCAGGACCAACTACAAGTTATCGAATGGATGAAATGACTTTGCCGCTTTTGAAGCTTGGATTGAAAGGGACTATTGGAAAAGGAAAAAGAAGTGAAGATATTAAAAATTATATGAATGAATATAAGGCTGTATATTTTATCGCTATTGGTGGAATCGGAGCGCTTATTAGCAACTCCATCAAAGAAAGTGAAATCATAGCTTTTGAAGAGTTGGGGACGGAAGCCATTAGAAAATTATATGTTGAGGATATGCCGCTTTATATAGGAATAGATAGTTATGGAAATGATATTTATAGTGAGGTGCTTTAAATGGAGTATGGTAAAAAATCAATAGAATTACATGAAAAAATAGTTGGCAAATTAGAAATTGTATCAAAAGCTCCTGTTAACAATATGGAGGAGTTATCACTTGCTTATACTCCAGGAGTTGCAGATGTGTGTATGGAGATATATGAAAAGCCTGATCGCATTTATGATTTGACATCAAAGGGAAACACTGTTGCGGTTGTAACAGATGGTAGTGCAGTTCTAGGCCTTGGAGACATCGGTGCTAAAGCGTCTTTACCTGTAATGGAAGGAAAAGCGGTGCTGTTTAAGGAATTTGGAAATGTCGATGCATTCCCTGTTTTGATTGAATCGAATGATATAGATACAATTGTAAATACAGTTAAATTGATTGCAGGAAATTATGGGGGCGTCAACCTTGAGGACATATCTGCTCCGAGGTGCTTTGAAATAGAGGAAAGATTGAAAAAAGAATTGGATATTCCTGTTTTTCATGATGATCAACATGGAACGGCAGTGGTAGTTTTAGCTGGACTTATAAATGCACTTAAATTAAAAAAAATGAAGTTTGAAGATATAAAAGTTGTAGTAAATGGTTCTGGCGCTGCTGGAATCGCCATTACAAAATTACTGTTAAAAGTAGGAGTCAAGGAAATCGTCGTTTGCGATAGCAAGGGAGCGATATATGAAGGAAAAGAAGGATTGAACAGTTATAAAGAAGAAATTGCCTTAGTGACTAATAGATATATGGAGAAAGGTACCATACATGAAGTTATAAAGAATAAAGACGTATTTATTGGAGTTTCAAAGGGTGATTTATTGGGCAGTGAAGATATCGAAGCTATGAATGCCGAGTCTATCGTCTTTGCGATGGCAAATCCAATTCCTGAAGTAGATCCGGCTATAGCGAAATCGGCAGGTGCGTTGATTGTCGGCACTGGAAGAAGCGATTATCCTAATCAGGTCAATAACGTCGTTGCTTTTCCGGGAATCTTTAGAGGAGCCTTGGATGTAAGGGCAAAAGAGATTACTGAGGATATGAAAATCGCAGCAGCATATGGAATTGCCAATTCGATTGACGATGAAGAAATTTGTGAAGATTATATTTTGCCGAAGCCGTTTGATAAAAAAGTGTTGAAAAATGTATCAGAGGCTGTAAAAAAAGCATATTTGAAATAGGTTTCTAGAATACAAAGGGGGAGAGTTGAAGCATTAGACTTTTCCCTGTTTTTGGTTTTCTGTGTTATTTTGTTAAGTGTATATTTTTTTATGCACCCAATGACATAAAACGGCAATTGTGATAATATAAAGGAAATGTATATACTAAAAGGGAAAATAAAGCAACTTACTTTAAAAACGGAGCGTAATTCTTTATATGTAAAGAATAATGAGAAAAAAATAAAGAATGAAGTTATTTGGTATGAATCAGCAGATCCAAAAGCATATGATATCAACGATAGTGATGAATTGATAACCGAATTGATTGATGTTGTTAATAAATAATAATTATCTGCTTAATAGTAATTATATTTATTCATTTACTGCATAATACAACTTAAATAAATATTTCTATTTTGAGGGGAGATTTGAATGCAATTCAAAATATTTGTCGTAGTGATTTTTTTATCTGTGATATTAATTAGTAGTTGTTCTTTGAATGATAGTCAAAGAACTGTTAATTCAGGACAATTTCTTCCAACGGTATCCGAAGAAATTGATTATGCTGAAGTGTATTGTTTTCAAACATCACTGCAGCGAAAAACTATGGATCAACAAAAAATTGACGAATTAATCAGCTTGCTGAGCGGATATGAAGTTGAAAAACTATCAGCTGATGATGAAATTGATTTATTCGAAAATGGAGAAATGAAATATTCCATCTTTTTTAGGTCATCGTTGAAATCGGTGGGAGCAATCGTGTTTTTTTCAAGTGGGGAGATGATTGTTTTCGATACAGATACAATGAATGGAGAAGATAGGACAAAATCATATATTTATAACGATGAAACTTCAGAAACATTTGAGGATGTTTTCCGTATGATAGAATTGCTTTTTGAATAATCAGGCCTATTAAAGTATTCATTTATGACTGAGTTCAATCGTTTCCCATGCAAAATCCTTAAATAATAAGTTTATTATATTATTTAAAAAAACTTATCTTGTTGACTAAGTTGTAAAAAAGCGCTATATTTATAAGAATATAACGCTCTTTTGTTGTATTTGTTTTATAAAGGAATTATTATAAAAAAATAGAATTATTATATATAAGGATAGTGATTGAATGAAAACCGCATGGAAAGTATGGCTGGTCAGTGAGAATACAAAAGTTTTCGGTAAAG
>DAOUQP010000073.1 GCA_030625575.1 Eubacteriales bacterium
GTTGAAACCGCAATCTACATGCAGGCTTTGTGTGGTGGAAGTTGAAGGAATGAGAAACCTAAGACCTTCTTGTTCTACGCAAATAGATGAAGATATGAAAATATATACACATAGTGATAGGGTGATCGAAGCTAGAAAAGAAATCTTGAGATTGCTTATCGCCAATCATCCGTTGGATTGTCTGACTTGTTAAAAAGCGGGAGATTGCAAACTTAAAGATTATTGTTATTAATACGATGTTAAAGAATCGGGTTTTGTTGGAGCTAAAAAGAACTATTTAATCGACGATAGCAATCCGTTTTATATGAGAGACATGAGTAAATGCATTATGTGTGGAAACTGTGTCAGAGTTTGTTCTGAATTACAGGGAAATAACATTTTAGGTTTGATAGGAAGAGGCTTTGAAACAACTGTTGGAGCGGGTTTTGAAACGAAAATAGATTATTCTGCTTGCGTGTCGTGTGGAAATTGCGTTTCTGTATGTCCGGTTGGAGCTATAATGCCTAAATCCAAAGAAAAATTCAGACGTTGGGAAATAGAAAAAGTGAGAACCACTTGTTCATATTGTGGAGTAGGTTGTCAAATAGATTTATTGGTTAAAGATGATAAAGTGGTGGGAATAGATGCGGCTGACGGACCGTCGAATGAAGGTTTGCTGTGTGTGAAAGGCAAGTTTGGATTTGATTTTATCAATCACCCGGATAGGCTTAAAAAACCTCTCATTCGAAAAAAAGGAGAGCTTGTCGAGTCAACGTGGGAAGAAGCTTATGATCTGATAGCGTCCAAGATAAAGGAAACAAAAAAAAGGCATGGAGTCGAAACGATTGCCGGTTTTGCATCTGCTAGATGCAGCAACGAAGAGAATTATTTGTTCCAAAAATTATTCAGAGCGGGTATTGGAACGAACAATGTCGATCATTGCGCACGCCTCTGACATGCTTCTACAGTTGCAGGTCTTGCAGCTACATTGGGAAGCGGTGCCATGACAAACAGCATTAACGAGTTGGACAGTACAGATGTGATCTTTATCATAGGTTCAAACACGACTGAGAATCATCCGGTTATAGCTACTAGAATGAAAAGAGCTGTTGCCAGGGGAGCGAAACTGATAGTTGCCGAACCTAGAAGAATTGAAATGGCCGATTATGCGGATGCGTTTTTACAAATAAAACCGGGTACGAATATCGCGTTGTTGAACAGCATAATGAATGTCATTATTGAAGAAGATTTGTATGATAAGGAATATATTGAAGAAAGAATCGAAAACTTTGATGAATTGAAAGAAATCGTCAGTGAATGCACTCCTGAAAAGGCAGCAAAAATATGTGGAGTAAGTGCTGAAGATATTAGAAAAGTTGCAAGAATTTATGCTGAAGGAGAACGCGGCAGTATTTATTACGCAATGGGTGTGACTCAACATACTACAGGAACACATGGTGTAATGACGGTGGCGAATCTTGCGATGCTTTGTGGAAATGTCGGTATTGAAGGCGGTGGAGTGAATCCATTAAGAGGACAAAGTAATGTTCAAGGCGCTTGTGATATGGGCGGTCTGCCGGATGTTTTACCTGGATATCAGAAAGTGGCGAATCTTGAAGCTATTGAAAAATTCGAAAAAGCATGGGGTGCTGAATTGTCATCCAAAGTTGGATTGACAAGTACTGAAGTCATGCATAAGGCTGAAAATGGAGATATCAAATTACTCTATATAGTAGGTGAAAATCCGATGCTTTCAGATCCAGATATCAATAAAGTGAAAAAATCTTTGGAGAATATAGAATTCTTGGTTGTTCAGGAAATTTTCATGACCGAAACAGCTGAATTGGCGGATGTGGTTTTACCAGCGTCTTCATTTGCTGAAAAGGATGGAACCTTCACAAATACTGAAAGAAGAGTTCAAAGGATTAGAAAAGCGGTTGATTTGCCTGGTGAGGCTAAACCTGATTGGGAAATCATAATGGATATAATGAATAAAATAGGATGCGAGAAGAAATATTCAAATCCTATGGAGATAATGGAAGAAATTGCTGAGGTTACGCCTCAATATGCAGGAATCGACTACGACAGAATTAAAGGCGATGGGTTGCAATGGCCTTGCCCGAGCAAAGAGCATTTAGGAACTGGGTATTTGCATAAGGATAAGTTTGCAAGAGGTAAGGGACTATTTATACCGCATAAATATATCGAGAGTGCGGAAACTACTGATGAAGAGTATCCATTTATCTTGACGACAGGTAGGGTGTTGTATCAATATCATACTAGAACCATGACGGGAAGAGTAGAAGGATTGAATAAAAAAGCACCTTCTTCATATATTGAGATAAATCCTGATATGGCTAATAAACTAGGATTTGTCGATGGTGAAAAAGTTAGAGTTTCATCGAGACGTGGAGAAATAATCACGACCATTAAAACAACGGATATCATTGCAAATAATGTAGTGTTTATGCCATTTCATTTTGCCGATGGTGCGGTAAATTATTTAACTAATTCTGTTAGTGATGAAATTGCAAAAATTCCTGAACTTAAAGTTAGTGCAGTAAATATAAGCAAAATATAGCATATAAAAAACGGGGACAAAGTCCCTGTTTTTTTATGGAAATATTGACATAAGTAAGAGAACGCGTTATTATTAACTTATAAGTTAACAACACGCAAGTTAGTAACTCGTGAGTTAACGAAAAGAGGTTGTGAAATGTTCATTGGTAGAAAATATGAATTGGAAGCTTTAAAAAAATTATATGATTCGGATAAATTTGAAATGTTTATTTTATATGGAAGAAGACGTGTGGGAAAAACAGCTTTAATAAATGAATTTATTAAAGATAAAAACCATATTTTTTTTGTAGCTTCTCAAGAAAGCAAACAAGATGCTTTAAAACGATTCAGTGAAATCGTTTTGGATTGTTTTCCGATGGCGAAATCGATGATAGATTATTTTGAAACATGGGATAAAGTGTTTTTATATATTGGGGAACAAGTCGGGGAAGAAAAATTAATTATTGCAATTGACGAATATCCGTATCTTGCAGAATCTTATTCGCCTATTTCTTCAATACTACAAAATATAATTGATCATAAATGGAGTAAAACTAGAATCAAGTTGATTATCAGTGGTTCATCTATGAGTTTCATGGAGAGGCAAGTTCTAGGTTATGAAAGTCCGTTATATGGAAGAAGAACGTCTCAACTGAAATTGCTACCTTTTGATTATAAAGAAAGCCAAGAATTTATTCCTTGTTTTTCTGATGAAGAAAAAATAATATCTTATGGTGTTGTTGGAGGTATTCCTCAATATCTTTTATTGCTGTCTCAGTATCCTAATATAAACGAGGGAATTAAAGAGTTGTATCTTAAAAAGTATGGACATTTTTACGAGGAAACGACTAGTCTTTTGAAGCAAGAGCTTAGAGAACCAGCTATCTACAATAGTATTATTACATCTATCGCTTCGGGAGCCTCGACTTTAAATCAGATTGGAACAAAAACTGGAATCGACAATGCAAAGTGTGCTAAATATTTAAAAACTTTGATTGATTTACATATTGTCGAAAAGGTTGCGCCGATAAATAGCAAAGGAAAGAAAAATCAAATTTATAGCATAAAAGATTTAATGTTTAGATTTTGGTATAGATATATTCCAGCGAACGTTACTAATATTGAATTGGGTCTTTCTGATTATGTGCTGGAAAATAAAATTCTGCCTGATTTGTCGAATTTCATGGGTTTGGCATTTGAAAGTATATCGAAAGAATATCTACTGATTAAAAACAGGGAAATGAAACTACCTTTTGTTTTTGATAACATTGGGAAATGGTGGGGGAACAATAAAATTCTTAAAAAACAAGAAGAGATTGATATCGTCTGTATTTCCGGTAATAAAGGTTTGTTTGCTGAGTGCAAATGGAGAAATGAAAAGTTAGATTATAATATTTATGAAGATTTAAAAAGAAAGAGTTATTTGCTTTCGGAATTTCCTGAGAGATATTATATTCTTTTTTCAAAGAGTGGTTTTACCGATAGATTATTAGATGAAGAAAAGAATAATTCAAAGCTTATGCTTGTTGGAATGAGTGATTTATTCGAAAGTTAAGAGCTCCAACACTTCAGCCGTCTTTATATATCGAGATAAACTCTGATATGGCCAACAAATTGGGATTTGTCGATGGTGAAAAAGTTAGAGTTTCATCGAGACGTGGAGAAATAATCACAACCGTTAAAACAACGGATATCATTGCAAATAATGTAGTGTTCATTCCGTTTTATTTTGCCGATGGTGCGGTCGATTATTTGACTAATTCTGCTAGTGATGAAATTGCAAAAATTCCTGAACTTAAAGTCAGTGCGGTGAATATAAGTAAACTATAACAAAAAGAAATATAGACAGGGATTTTGTCTGGCATCGATATGATGGTGCCCGAACAAGGTCCCTGTCACTTTTGTGGATCTATAATATTTAATGTTGGATTAAGAAACCCATAGTCAGCTATCAACCCATCAAATGAGTTTGTGTATTAATTGCTAGATAACTCGGGGTGGAGTTGTTTTCATTTAGTAACAAATTTTGTTTCGACCAGTGTCTTTAGCTTTATATAAAGCTATATCGGCTTCTCTAATAAGGTTTTTCAGTGTCATTCCTTCTTTCAATAGTGATATACCAATGCTTATAGTTAATTTATATGATTTGTCTTCATCGATTATATTAGAATTTTCAATTGCTTTTCTAAGAGATTCTGCTTTCTCATATGCAAGTTTTGCATCGGTATTATGCATTATAACTGCAAATTCTTCACCACCGATTCTTGAGGTTAAATCAAGATCTCGAAAGTTTTTAGAAAGATATAGTCCTATTTTTTCAATTACCACATCGCCAACATGGTGACCAAAAGTATCATTGACCAATTTGAAATTGTCAATATCTATCATTAACATGCATAACTTGCTTTTAGTATTATTATGAGATGCCGATTCAATCATTTTAGAGCCAATATTCATGAATTTACGTCTGTTGTTTAGTTTGCTTAAAAAATCAGTATTGGCTATTTTTTCAAGATTGTTCTGTACGTGAATAGTCTCGGTTATATTTCGAATTATTTTAAGATGCCCATTAACAACATTTTTACTATTAGATACGGTCTTGGTTCTAATTTCCCAGTATGATGATGAAAGTTCGAAACCTGTTTCGTAAGTTTTTAGGTTTTTGGAATTAAAAATTTCATATAGTTTAGGTTTATCGGTTTTAAATTTATCGGTGAATATCTCATCGATCGATGAATCATGCAAATTAAAAAATAACTTAGCATTGATATTGTAGTCAACAACTCTCATATTATGGTTTAAAAGGATCATGCCATCAATATTGTCTTCGAATACTTGTTTGCGTGCTAGTCCTTTGATTTCAAAAAAATCATATTTAACAATTGTGTATCCGATGATACAAATGCTGAATGGCATAAAAATCGCACTGTAATCAAGACCGATTTTTATAGGATCAATAATCATCAATAGCATGGACGATGTTGGAATCAATGATGCAATGAATAACATTTTAAATTTAATTTTATTAAAATCCATATTCTTACTGTAGATGCTATAAAATATAAATAGAGTTATGGTAGTTACAACAAGAATGTATATAAATTGAACATAGAATGCAATTCCTTTTTCCAATAGCATAATGTTAATTCCGTAAACGGTTTTTATTTTATAGTCAGTATAAAATAAAAAATGATATTCATTTGTAATACGAAGTATAAAAGTCAATGTTGGAATGAATAGAACGGCAAAAACAGGAAAAGATAATAATGTTTCAAATTTTTTGGTATAAGTTAATGCTAAGATAAACCATAATCCAGAAAGAAAAGGCAATGTAAGGTATTGAAATTGATTCCAAAATTTTGTTCCATCTAAATTTTGGGCATGCAATTCCATCATATATCCAAAAATATATATAACAACGGAAACAGAAAGAATGGTATATATTTTTAAATGAATTGATTTACCGCTAGTAGTTGCATATGCAATAAAATAAATCAATATTGATATTGCAATAAAAAAATAAATGCTAATAATATTTAGTAGCAAAATAACCTCCTGGATACAATATATAAATTTTTTAAAAAAATATATGATTAAGTGAAGTAAACACTGTATATACCGTGAAATTTCTGTTAAGGACAGTCTTTAAAAAACTAAGCTGCAATATTATTAAGATGATTCATATATTCTGATTGTACCAAATAATTCATGAAGTTAACATAATAATAATGTCAAAAATTCTAAATGCGTATATTAAGTGACGAGTATTCTACTTTGTGAAATTGTCATCAAAATGTAAAACATATATTTTTTCAAAGAGATATAATACTAGTAGGAGGGGTTTTGATGAGAAGAATATTGATAACAGTTTTAATTTTACTAATGATGATGACTAGTATACCTGCATTTGCACAAGATGATTATTCTGATGAATTTAGAGGAGTTTGGGTAGCGACTGTCTTAAACCTGGATTATCCCAAGGTTCAAACTTCTAATGAAGCTAGTTTAAAAGCAGAGGCTATAAAAATTCTAGACAATGTAGAATCTATGGGATTGAATGCCGTGATTTTACAGGTTCGTCCTACTGCCGATGCTTTTTATAAATCGAATTATTTTCCTTGGTCGAAGTATTTGACAGGAGAGCAAGGGAAAGCTCCGAGTAACGGATTTGATCCTCTTGAGTTTTGGATAGATGAAGCTCACAAAAGAGGAATCCAGCTTCACGCATGGATTAATCCATATCGCATAACTAAGAATTTTACTGGAAATACAGATGATGCATGGAATCAACTGGTTGATGATCATATAGCTAAGAAAAGACCAGAATTGGTTGTCGAGTATAGTAACAATCTTTATTTCGATCCTGGTAATCCACTTGTAAGAACCATAGTAGCTGCCGGGGCGATGGAGATAGTGCAGAATTATGATGTGGATGGAATTCACTTTGATGATTATTTTTATCCGTCTACAAGTTTTAACGATAGTGAAACTTATAAAACCTATGGAAAGGGTTTTAATGATATAAACGACTGGAGACGTAATAATGTCACTGAGATGATTAAAATGGTGAATGACATTATCAATCGGATTGATCCTTCAGTTGAATTTGGAATAAGTCCTTTTGGAATCTGGGCCAACAAGAGTTCTAATCCGCTTGGTACTGATACTAGAGGTAATCAGTCTTATTATAGTCATTATGCCGATACAAAGCTTTGGGTGGAAGAGGGATATGTAGATTATATCAACCCTCAGATTTACTGGAATATCGGTTATAGCATTGCGGATTATGAAATTATTACGAAGTGGTGGAGTGATATAGTTGAAGGTACCGATGTCAAACTATATACAGGGAATGCTGCTTATAAAGTGGGGAATACATCTCAGTCCAACGCTTGGGCTGGTGATGCTGAAATCATACGTCAACTTGAGATGAACAAGAAGATAGGCAATGTTGATGGAGCTGTGTTTTTTAGATACGATTCAATTGTCGATCGGTTGTCGTTAAAGAAAGCCATAACTACTTATTACAATGGAAGGATTTTGAGTTCGCCGATCAGCAGTGGTCTTGAAGTTAACAATCCATATAAAAATATTAGTTCAAACTATGACGGATATTATATTTATGGGGTGTCTGATCCTAAGACTCCGCTTTATATGAATAACACGCTTGTTGAGAATCGCTCTGATAAGGGATACTTTGGTATTTATGTTCCTTTAAAAGACGGGGTGAATACATATACTTTCACTCAATCTGGGAAAAGTGTCACTAGAACTATTTCCAAGAATACAAGTACTTGGTCACCGACTGCTTATTCCAACGCTGAAATAACTAGAGGGAGTACTTATCCTAAAGGCATTGAGATGTGGCAACCTGGTGAAACTATAAAATTCAGCTGTAATGCTCCAATAGGTTCTAAGGTTACAGTGAGTGTGAATAATGAAATAATCGAGCTAATACCTAATTCTACTTATGAATATCCAAATGGTATTTATTATACGACTTTCAATGGAAGTTATAAGATTCCAGAGTTTGAAGGTGCAACTAGGATTGCTTCGCTTGGAAGCATTGTTTACAACATGAATTACAAGGGCAAACTTGACAGTTTAGAAGCATCGAATCAAGTTTTAGTGGCGATGGAAGGTGCTCCTCTTATGGCTAGAGTGAGCAAGGATTACATCGATTCGTATCCTTATCCTAATAGCGGCAAAGGCTCGGCATTCATGCTCAATCAAGGCATGGTGGATAATGTTACTGCGATGACTGGCGATTATGTCAGATTATCTTTTGGATATTGGGTTAAGAAAAATAATATAAATTTATTTTACGATAAAGATTATGATTTAGGGAATGTAACTTCTTTTAACTACACGTATGATAAAAGCTGGGAGAATTATGATTTTAAATTAAGTGATGATACTTTAAGCATAGCTGGTGTAGATGATGATGTATTGACTTTGAAGATTCAAAATATAGAAAAAGCATATCCAGTTAGCGTTTCAAGAAGTATGCTTTTTAAAAGTGTAGCTTCAAGTGTTGAAAACAATGATTTGATTTATAAGTTTACATTGAAGGATAATGTCGATTTAGAAGGCTTTATTGTTGAAAACATTGAAGGCGGAATAAGACTCAAGGTGAAAAAGTCACCTTCTATCTACAGTAATGCTAAACCACTATCCGGGTTGACTATTTTGGTGGACCCTGGTCATGGAGGCACAGATTCCGGCGCTTTAGGAATCATCGGTTCTAGATATTCTGAAAAACATGTCAATCTAGATACTGCTTTTAAGTTAAGGGACAACTTGGAATCATACGGCGCTAAAGTTGTAATGATGAGAACGACCGATACTTATATTAGTCTTCAGGAAAGATTGAGAATATCAAGGGATTTAAAGCCCGATCTTTTCATATCCATTCATGCGAATAGTGTGGCTCCTAATAGAGATATAAATGATGTATACGGATTTTCTGTTCATTATAAAGAGGATTTTGCTAGTGAAGTTTCTCAAAATATTTTAGATGAAGTTGTAAATGATTTAGGCAGAAACAGTAGAAGGTTGAACGTCAATAACTTCTATGTTGTAAGAGGAACCTGGACTCCTTCTATACTTTTAGAGATGGGATTCATGCCGAATCCAAAAGAGTTTGAATATCTCGAGAGTGAAAAGGGCCAAGAGGAATTGGCTAAAGAAATAGCTGAAGGAATAGTGGAATACTTCAAACAATAAAAAGACACAGGTAACAGGGATTTTGTCGGTGGACAAGGTCCCTGTTTTTTTGCATTTTTATAGCTTAAGTCTAAAAAACGGCAATAAGCACTCAAATAAGGCTGTTAAAAGTGACAAAACTGACATTATATTGAGTTAAGCATATAATGTAATGAAAATACATTTGGTTGGATTAAAGTGCGACGACTTGATGTTTTGCTAATAAAGTGATAAGATTAAATCATGATATAACAAATCATGATTTAACAAAACGTGAATTAATGAGGGTGGTTGTATGTTTTATGGTAGAAAAGAAGAACTTGGTTTTTTGGAAGATAGATATAAAAGCGATAGAGGAGAACTTATTGTATTATACGGTAGACGTAGAATAGGAAAAACCGAGTTGCTTAGAGAATTTTCTAAGGACAAGTCTTATGTCTTTTATAGTTGTAAAGAAACTATTGATACTGAGCAATTAGAACTGTTTTCTAAGAAATTATTAAAAGGTAATCCGTTGGCTGATTATATGAAAAGTTTTTCAGCTTGGGAGGATGCCTTTGCGTTTATAAAAGATCTGCAAGTGAAAGAAAAAAAATTGATAATAATAGATGAATTTCCATATATGGTTATGAATAATTCATCAATTCCATCGATTCTTCAGAATTTGTGGGATGAAACTTTGAAAAATGAAAACCTTATGATCGTTCTATGTGGATCATCTATGAGTTTTATAGAAAAAAATATATTAAGTGAAAAGAATCCGCTTTATGGACGAGCCACTGGTATATATAAACTTAATGAGATAGATGTTTTTACAAGTGCTCTGTTTTTCGAACATGCAAGTAATAAAGATAAGGTTGTTAGATATTCGATACTAGGAGGTGTACCGCATTATCTAAATCAATTCGATTATAAATTGTCTACTGAAGAAAACGTTAAAAAATATATTCTCACAAAAGGTTCAATTCTATATAATGAAGTTGAATTTCTTATGAAACAAGAACTAAGGGAAACTTCGGTCTATTATACAATTATCGAAGCTGTTGCTATGGGAAATACTAAGTTGAATGAGATTTACATGAAAACTCAAATAGAGAGAGCGAAGATAAGTGTATATTTGAAAAACTTGATCAAATTAAATATCATTGAAAAAGAATACCCGGTAACTGAATCGATTAAAAAGAGAGCCAAGGTTCAAGGTGGATTATACAAATTAAAGAATAATTATTTCAAGTTTTACTTTAAATTTGTATATCCGAATATTTCGGAGTTAGAAGAATCCGATGTTGATGGTGTTTATAATTATATGGTTAAACCTTATTTGGATGAATATGCTAGTTATGTCTTTGAAGATGTTTGTATTCAATATATGAGAAAATTGAATAAAAAACAATTATTGCCTTTTAGATATTCAAAAATAGGTCGATGGTGGAAAAAGCAGATAGAAATAGATGTTTTAGCGATGGATAATAATAAAAATGGAATCTTTGGAGAATGTAAATGGAAAAATTCTAAAATGAAAAAAAACGAACTGGAAAAATTAAAGGAAAAATCGTCAGCGGTAGAAGAGTCTTTTGAAAATAAATACTATTACTTGTTTTCAAGAAGTGGATTTACAGATGAATTGATAAAAATAGCACAGGTAGATAATAGTGTTAAGTTGATTACGTTAGACGATATATTTGAATGAAATAAACAAT
>DAOUQP010000091.1 GCA_030625575.1 Eubacteriales bacterium
GAAACAATCAATGCCAATAAAGAAGATATCGTCAACATATCTTCAAATATGATTAACGATATGAAAAAAATTGCGAAAGAAAATGAAATTCTAAAATCAAAAATAGCTTTGAATAACTTAAATGAAATCATTGATAAAAAAGTAGACATCGATGGCATTTCAATTATTAGTTATGGATATAAAAACGTAGATATAAACATTGTTAGAGAAATAGGCGATAAGATAAAAGATCATTTAAACGAGTATCTAATTGTTTTAGGTTCTAGCCAAGATGATAAGGTGATTTTTGTAGCCATGGCTTCAGAAGGCGCTATCAAAAAGGGTTTACATGCAGGCAATATCGTTCGTGAGGTAGCTAAACTTACCGGCGGTAATGGAGGCGGTCGACCTAATATGGCTCAAGCTGGTGGAAAAGATCCGAGTAAAATGAATATTGCTCTAGAAAAAGTTCAAACAATTGCAAAAAATATGCTTAAATAGAGATAGAAGGGTATATAATTACTATAATCGGGGGTGTAGATATGAGTAATAATGAAACAACGAATTTCGATTTTAAATTCAATAGTTCAGAAGAAATAAAAAAAATACTAGAAGATGTATATAATGCTTTAGCTGCCAAGGGATATGATCCTGTAAGTCAAATGACTGGTTATTTGATTTCTGGAGATCCTACTTATATTACAAGTCATCATGAAGCTAGAAAATTGATTAGAGAAATTGATAGAGATGAAATTATTATAGAATTAATAAAATCTTATATTGATAAGGAATAAATACGTTTTGTATGGTATGATAATCTGATTAAAGGTAATATTTTAAAATTTGTTATGGAATATTAACAATCGGGCCCTTGAAAAGAAGTTTTCACACTCTTTTGGGGGCTCGTTTAATGACACTACTGAAATATGTATTAAGGTGATATAATGAGTAAATTTATGGGGTTGGATATAGGTGATGCTACAATTGGAATAGCATTATCTGATGAAAATAAAATAATTGCATTACCATATGAAAATTATTTTAGAAAAAGCAGTAAAAAGGATATTGATCATTTAATAGATTTATGTTTGGAGTATAATGTAGAGAAGATAATTTCTGGCATGCCTTTTAATATGAATGGAACTCTAGGACCTCAAGGTGAAAAAACAAGAAAATTTATACATTTACTTGAGAAAAAGATTAAATATAGTGATAGAATATCAACAGATATCGAATCGTTGGAATGGGATGAAAGGTTAACATCCATAGCAGCTGAGAAGGCGATGCTGCAAGCTGATCTATCAAGAGAAAAAAGAAAGAAAAATATTGATAAAATTGCAAGCACGTTTATTTTGCAAGGATATTTAGATTATTATAATGGAGGTAAGTAAAATGACGGATGAATATAATCACGAACAAGAACAACAATTTATTAATTTAACAGACGAGGAAGGAAATGTACAGGAATTTGAAGTTGTATTATCGTTTGAACATGAAGAACAAGAATATGCAGTTTTATATCTAGTTGATGAATCAGAAGGAGAAGAAGCTGTAATTTTTAAAGTTATAGAATCTGGGGAAGAAGTTACTTTTGAGAATTTAACCGATGAAGAATTCGAAAAAATAGCGAAAGTTTACTATGAAATCGTTAATGAAAATGAATAGCATTTGCAACTTGTAATATAATCACCATAATGATAGAATACAAAGGGAGATTATTTATGAATGATGTATATGAGATAATACTACAAAAGTTAAAAGAACAGGGTTATAAATTAACTCCACAGAGAAAAGCGGTTATTGATACTATTCTAAACAATGATCATAAGCATTTAAATACAGAAGAAATTTATGATGCTTTAAAAGAGCAATACCCAAAAATGGGTTTAGCTACAGTTTATAGAACATTAATTGTACTTGATGAATTAAGTGTAATTTCTAAAATAAATTTTGATGATGGATACATTCGTTATGAGATTATTACTGATAGCAGCCATCATCGTCATCATCATCTAATATGCAACCGTTGCGGCAAAGTAATAGAGGTAATGGAAGATCTTTTAGATGATTTAGAGAAAATTGTAGAGCAAAAATATGAATTTAAAATTATTGATCACAACTTGAAAATTTATGGATTATGTAAGGAATGTTTAGATGACCAGTAGATTAAGTTTACTGGTATATTTTTTGAAGATAGGTAGGTTAAAAAGATATGAAGAAAGAAAAGAAATTAAAGATCATTCCACTTGGAGGAATGAATGAAATCGGGAAAAATATGACGGTTTTTGAATATGACAATGATATTGTCATAGTTGATACAGGACTTAAATTTCCTGAAGACAATATGTTGGGAATTGATCTTGTAATTCCGGATATATCATATTTAGAAAAGAATAAAGAAAAAATCAAAGGAATTGTTTTCACGCATGCACATGAAGACCATATCGGCGCAATACCGTATGTGTTGAAGAAATTTAGTGCTCCACTTTACGGTACCAAATTTGTATTAGGTTTAATAACAAATAAATTAAAAGAACACAAGGATATTGCAAAACCGAAATTTATAAATAAAAATCCAGGCGAGAAGTTCAAGGTAGGAAAATTTGAAATTGAATTCATCCACGTGAGTCATAGTATTCCTGACGCTGTAGCTATTGCTATACGTACTCCGAATGATCTTATTGTACATACTGGAGATTTTAAAATCGATTATACTCCTATTGATGGAAAAGTCATTGATTTGCCTCGTTTTGCCGAACTTGGTCGAGAAGGTGTAACTCTTTTATTAGGTGAATCGACTAATGCTGAACGTGAAGGACACACAATGAGTGAAAGTACTGTTGGTGAAACTTTCGAACAAATTTTCAGACATTCAAAAGGTAGAATTATAGTGGCTTCTTTTTCATCGAATGTTCATAGAATTCAACAGATTATCAATGCTGCAGTGCTGGAAGATAGAAAAGTGGCTATTTCAGGTAGAAGTATGCTTAATGTAACAGGTGTAGCTTTGGAATTAGGATATTTAAAATTACCGAAGGAAACAATTATTGAAGTTACGGATATCGATAGATATCCCGATAACGAGATAGTTTTAATAACTACGGGTTCTCAAGGAGAACCAATGTCAGCTTTATCTAGAATGGCAAATAAAGATCATAGATTTGTGCAGATCAGAGGAAATGATACAATCGTTTTATCATCATCTCCAATACCGGGAAATGAAAAAAGTATTAAAAATGTAATTAATAAATTATTGGTAACAGGCGCTAATGTAATATATGAATCATTGGCTGATGTGCATGTTTCAGGACATGCATGCCGCGAAGAATTGAAATTGATTCATACATTGGTAAAACCAAAATATTTCATACCTATTCATGGCGAGTATTCACATTTAAAGCATCATCATGATTTAGCAGTATCATTAGGTATGAATTCGAATGATATTTTTATATTGGAAAATGGCGACGTTGTTGAAATAACTGATGGAAATTTGACAAAAGAAAAGAAAGTATCATCAGGGATAGTATTAATCGACGGACTAGGCATCGGAGATGTAGGAAATATTGTACTAAGAGACAGAAAAATATTGTCTGAAGATGGATTGATTATTGTAATAATAGCTTTAGACAAAGAAACCGGAAATCTTAAATCAGGACCCGACATTATTTCAAGAGGGTTTGTCTATGTTAGAGAATCTGAACAGTTGGTTTCGAGTTCAAAAGAAGTTGTTATGAAATCTTTTGAAAAATGTCAGGAGAAAAACATCAGAGAATGGTCTAATATAAAAAACGCACTAAGAGTTTCATTGAGAGATTATATTTATTCTCAAACAAAACGAAATCCTATGATTTTACCGATTATCGTGGAGGCGTAATATGAATATTTATGACAATGCTCATGAATTGGTTAATGCTATCAAGAAGTCAACTGAATATATTGATTATAAAAGATTGAGCAAGGAAATTGAAAATGATAGTGATTTGAAAATCATGATTGATGATTATCATAATAGACAATTAGAACTTCAAAAAGAGCAATTGCTTAACAATAAAATTTCTAAAGAAAACGAAGACAAATTCAATGAGTTGATTGCTGTAATGACAAAAGATCCAAAAGTGCACGAATTTTTAATCACTGAGACGAAGTTTGCTCAAATCATGGCTGATATCAGTAGAATATTATCTGAATTATAAATAATTAAAACCCTCATTTTAATGAGGGTTATTTTATGATAAAATTAGTTTAAATATTTAATAGAGGTGTTTTTATGAAAAAACTCATTTTCATTAGTTTGATAATTGTATCGATTCTTGTTTCAGGGTGCAGCAAGACTGATATGCTTAAGAAGTATTCAGGGCCTGTAAACATAGAAAATACTAATATTATTGAAGTGCAAATTCCATCAGGAACAACTAGTGATGGAATAGCTGAAATTTTATTGGAAAATGAATTGATTGTGAATAAATTGGCTTTTAAAGAATTGGCAAAAGATATGGAAGTGGATACAAAATTCAAAGCTGGGTTATATCACTTGAATCAGTCTATGGATGCTAAAACCATCATTGAAATAATCAGCCAAGGGAAAGTATATGAAGTAACAATAAAAATCACAATTCCTGAAGGTTATGAATTAAATCAAATTATTGCCGTTATCGAAGAATCCGGAATAGCTGCCGAGGAAGAAATACTTAACGTATTGAAAACCGGGGAGTTTTCATATAAGTTTTTGGACTATGTCGAAAGAGAACATTATTTAGAAGGCTTCCTATTTCCAGATACTTATATTGTCCGTCCAAATGCGTCTGCATATGACGTTATAGATAAAATGCTTAATAAGTTTAATCTTATTTTTAAAGAAAAATACTATACTCAAATGGATCTATTGAACATGAATCTAAATGAGCTGATTTCACTAGCTGCAATTATAGAGAGGGAAGCCAAACTTGATTCAGAAAGAGCCGTTATTTCTAGTGTTTTTCACAACAGACTGGACATAAACATGAAATTGCAATCTTGTGCCACTATTCAATATATACTTGGTGAAAGAAAAGAATTTCTTAATTATGATGATTTAGAAATCGAATCCGATTACAATACGTATAAATACTCAGGATTGACACCTTCTCCGATTGCTTCCCCCGGCGAAAAATCAATTATAGCGGCACTTTATCCGGAGGAAACCGATTATCTTTTTTTCGTTACAACTGAAAACAATGACGGCTCACATTATTTTAGCAAAACATACGAAGAACATAATATAAATAAAAACAAAAAGTAGGGATACAATGATTCAATTTATCAATGAAGAAGTACAACAATATCTGATATCGAAGATGAGCCTAAATTCCGACAAATTAGAGGAATTGAGATTAAAATCAGAAATTGACAATGTTCCAATTATTCATAAAGATGTGGAAAATTTCTTAAAACTTTTAATAAAAATGAAAAGTATGAATAGTGTTTTAGAAATAGGGGCCGCTGTAGGCTATTCAGCTTTGATGTTTTCTGAAGTCATTCCAAATGGTAAGATAACCACGATAGAGAGATATGAGAAAATGTTTATCAAGGCAAATGAAAATATTTTGAATTTTGATAAAAAAGAACAAATTGAGATTATCTTTGGAAATGCAACTGATGTTCTTAAGAACGAAATTAAAGGTAAATATGATTTAGTGTTTATCGATGCAGCAAAAAGTCATTATAGGGAGTTCTTTGAACTCTCACTTGAACATTTGAACGAAGGCGGCATTATCGTATCTGACAATGTCCTCTTTAAAGGAAGAATAGTAAATGATAAATATGTCGAAAGAAGAAACAAAACCATTACAAGAAATATGAGAAATTATTTAGAGTTTATTAATCAAAGTCCTTATTTTTCGACAATTCTACCAATTGGTGATGGATTGTCAATTACTATGATTGAGGAGAAATAACAATTATGAATAATAGAGTAGAAATTTTAGCACCAGCTGGAGATTTGGAAAAACTTAAATATGCAATTATTTATGGTGCGGATGCTGTCTATCTTGGTGGTCAAATATTTGGACTAAGAGCAGCTTCAAAAAACTTTACAATAGATGAAATGAAAGAAGGAATCAAATTCGCCCACGAGAGAAATGCAAGGGTTTATTTGACGTTGAATATCATTCCTCACAATGATGATATCGCCGAGTTGGAATCATATCTGAAATTATTGAAAGATGTACCTTTTGATGCAGTAATATTGTCAGATCCAGGTACTCTAATGTATGTAAAAGAACATTTGCCTCATATGGAAATTCATTTAAGTACTCAAGCGAACAACACAAACTATATGAGTTCGAGATTCTGGTCATCTCAAGGAGTGAACAGAGTTGTGTTGGCAAGAGAAATGTCACTGGAGGAAATTAAAGAAATCGTAGAAAAAACTGAAGATTTAGATTTGGAATATGAAGTTTTTGTTCATGGCGCTATGTGCATTTCTTATTCTGGAAGATGTTTATTATCAAATTATATGTCTTCGAGGGATGCTAACAAAGGTGATTGCTCTCAATCTTGCAGATGGAAATATCATTTAGTGGAAGAAAAAAGACCAGGTGAATATTATCCTGTATTTGAAGACGATAAAGGATCGTATTTCTTTAATTCGAAAGATTTGTGCATGATAAATGATATTAATCATGTAATCGAAAGTGGAGTTAAAAGCTTGAAAATCGAAGGTAGAAATAAAAGTATTTATTATGTAGCCAACATAGTTAGAGCATACAAAATTGCTGTAGACTATTATTATAACAACAAGGATTTCAATGTTGATGAATCTTGGTTGAAAGAAATAAAAAAAGCAAGTCACAGAAAATTCACAACTGGTTTTTATTTCAAAAAACCTGATGAACATGATCAGTTATATGAGAGTAGTTCATATGTCAGAGAATATGATTTTATTGGAATTGTACTTGAGTATAATGAAGAAACCAAGATAGCTACAATTGAACAGAGAAACAAATTCAGTGTAGGAGATAAAATTGAAATAATGGGACCTGACTTTTTCATGACAGAGATAGTTATTGAAGAAATTATCAATGATAAGGGTATATCTATACAGAGCGCACCACATGCGCGTCAAATTGTAAAAATAAAATCTGAAACAGTATTAAAACCGTATTATTTGATTAGAAAACTAAAGGAGGGTCAAAATGAATAGACCAATCTTGATAGGAATTGCCGGAGGAACCGGAAGTGGTAAAACAACAGTTGCCAAGGCGATATTCAACTCTTTGCCTAAAAACAACATTACAATCATCGCTCAAGATTCATACTATAAAGAACAATCGAATCTCAGCTTGGAAGAAAGAATAAAAACCAATTACGATCATCCGTTGGCATTCGATAATAGTCTGTTGAAAGAACATCTTTTACAATTACTTGATAAAAAATCCATAGAGATGCCGGTATATAATTTTTCAATTCACAATAGATCAGACGATACGATAACTGTTCATCCGAAAGATATAATAGTTCTTGAAGGAATTATGATATTGGAAGACAAGGCATTAAGAGATATCATGGATATCAAGTTGTTTGTCGATACCGATCCTGATGTTAGAATCATTAGAAGGATTGTCAGAGATATCAATGAAAGAGGTAGAACTTTGGAGTCGGTTATCGAGCAGTATTTAAATACAGTAAAACCGGCACATGAGCAATTTATTGAACCGAGTAAAAAATTTGCTGATATTATAATCCCCGAAGGCGGATATAATAAAGTGGCAATCGATATAATGGTAGCTAAAGTCAAATCGATAATAAAAGAAAAATTAGACTAAAAGGAGACATACAATGGATAGTCGGACAAATTTATATGGTCTTATCGGTCATCCTATTCAGCATTCGTTATCACCTGAATTTCAAAACAAATTAATTGAATTATTTAATATCAATGCAGCTTATTTGGCTTTTAACGTCGAAAAAGATCAATTTGAAAATATAAAAAACACAATAAAAACATTAAATATCAAAGGGTTGAATGTCACTGTTCCATATAAAGAAACCATTATTCCATATCTGGATAAAATAGATGAAAGTGCGAATAGAATTGGTGCTGTAAATACAATTGAATATATTGATGGTCAATTGATAGGATATAACACCGATGCTTTTGGTTTTATAAGAATGCTAAAAGAATTGAATGTGAATATCGATAATCATAAGGCAGTTGTTCTTGGAGCAGGTGGAGCTGCCAAGGCAATTATATATGCATTAGAAAAATTGGGAATTGATGATATAATGCTCTGTAATAGAACAATTGAAAAAGCTGATAGGTTATTGGAAAAATTCAATTTCAAGAATAAGAAAATTTCTTCTCTTCAAGACTTTCAAATTGAAGATGATATGCTTATCATCAATACTACTTCTCTAGGTTTAGATGAGAACGAAAGTCCTGTAGTTATAAGTAAAAGTGTCAAAAATACAATATTAATTGATATTATTTATAATCCATTTGAAACAAAATTGATTAAAGACGCCAAGATTAATGGTATATATGCAGTAAATGGATTACCTATGCTTATTTATCAAGGTATTGAATCGTTTAAAATTTGGCACAAACAGATTGAAAATCCATTTATTTATTACGACAATTTGTATGATAACCTTTTGAGAAAGTTGGTAGATTAAATGAAGAATATAGTGTTTATCGGAATGATGGGAAGTGGAAAATCTACAATCGCTAAAGAAATATCAAAAAAACTTAATGTTGATTACTATGATACAGATCAAATGATTGAAAATAGAGAAGGTAAAACCATAACTGAAATTTTTGAA
>DAOUQP010000136.1 GCA_030625575.1 Eubacteriales bacterium
TCACAGCTTGCCGGGTTGTCAGGACTCAGTCAACAGGAATAAACGGAAGTGATAAGGTATGATCAACTTAAATAAAATTGATCCTAGAATCATGCAAATAGTGGTTGAAAAGACTTCCAACAATAACGTTCATAAAAAAGAATCTGAAATATTTGCTGATAAGGATGGAAAACATAGAGATGAAGGACGCAGGAATGTTGACGATATCAGGCGTAAGGTAAACTATGCCAATAGAGTATTTAAAGAGAACGAAATTGATATCTTCCTGGTATTGAATGAAGAAGTTCTTGGGAGAAAAATTGAAATTTTTGTTTATGAATCTAGCTCAAAGCAATTATTAGCTACGCTGGATGAAGAGAAATTTATGCACTTACTAGAAGAACTTGATATGAAATCAGGAATAATTCTAGATACGAAAGGATAGATTGGAATGTATGCAGCAAATGCTTATAAAATATATGAAACAAATGGCGTCAAGACGGCTTCACCTAAAAAATTATTAGTAATGCTTTATGAGGGAGCTATTAAATTCTGTAGACTAGCAG
The DNA here is from genome assembly GCA_030625575.1 of Eubacteriales bacterium. Classification (GTDB taxonomy): domain Bacteria; phylum Bacillota; class Clostridia; order Peptostreptococcales; family Acidaminobacteraceae; genus DAOURC01. The sequence continues at coordinate 546 of DAOUQP010000136.1, forward strand.
AAATGGCTATCAATGAAAACAACATCGAGAGAAGAAATGAAAACTTGAAAAGAGCACAGGATATAATTACCGAATTACAAGTAACGCTTAATCACGATGCTGGAGAAATCGCAGAAAAATTAGAGATGTTGTATTCATATATGAACAGTGAATTAGTATTGGCAAATATCAACAATGATGTTATGAAGGTGACATTTGTAAGAAGTATGCTTGATGAATTAAAAGAAGCTTGGAATTCTATTAACTTGAATGAGAGTGATGCAAATGAAATTGATTAGTGGATTAATCCAAAATTATAAAAAGCAAATTAAGAAATACTATGATATCGAGCAGGTAACGGCGTTTGTTCATAATAATGACGGGACGGCTGAGAGTATTATTGAAGGGCTTCATAAAAGCCAAAAGATAATCGATGAGATAAATGTATTAGACGAACAGAGGATAAACATCGAGAAAAAGTGTATTGAACGCTATGAAATGAAACGATTCGATATTGTGAATTTACCTGATGAAATAAATATAGATCTTCAGGTAGAACTTATAGAAACAATAGAGAAATTGCGTGACGTTATTAAAATTGTCTTAGAATATAAGGCTAAAGAAAAAACATTTATAAGAGAAGACCTTGCTAGAGCAAAGGGAAAGATTAAAGAGACTGCAAAGGGCGCTAGTGCAGTTCATGGCTATAAAAAAAGAAGTTATGATTCAGTTTTTATTGATAAGGTATCAAAATAAAATTATTTTATTTTTTTTCAAACGCACGTAAAGGCTGAAATTTCAGTCTTTTTTGGGATTCAAGTGAGTTATTGTAGCGGGTGTTAAAAAAACAACACTTGAATATTATACCTAATTAGTATTATTATTATATTGTCGAATGAAATGGGAGTGTTTTAATGGGTATTAATGTAAATCTTTTCACGGATAAAAATCTAGAAGTGTTAAAAAAAGCCTTGGATGCTTCTTCATTGAGACAGCAGACTATTACAAACAATGTAGCCAACATAAATACTAAAGACTATAAGGCAAAAAGAGTTCTCTTCGAAGATGAACTCAAAAAAGCAATAGGAACTGAAGATATGAACGGTTTGGCTACAACCAACGATAAACACATTGGGGGAAGTGAATCTATTAGAAGAGTTAATCCTACTATTGTAGAAGATGATTCAACTTCTGTAAAAAGTGATGGAAACAATGTTGATATTGATATCGAGATGGTTAATCTCGCCAAGAATCAACTTATATATAATACATTGGTTCAACAGACATCGAAGAAATATTCTAATCTTAGATATATCATAAATGAAGGGAGACGTTAGTCGTGAAACTATTTAGTTCAATATCTATCAGTGCTACCGGTTTATCTGCCGAAAGACTTAGAATGGATACCATTTCATCAAATATCGCTAATGTCAACACCACTCGAACCGAAGATGGTGGCCCTTATAAAAGAAAAGTAGCAGTTTTTAAAGAAAACTTGGACAGTGCAATAAACAACAACAATCTGGGAGGCGTTGAAGTCGCTGGAATTGTAGATGACGATGCTCCACTAAAAAGAGTTTTCGACCCCAATCATCCAGATGCCGATGAAGAAGGATTTGTACTTATGCCAAATGTAAATATCTTAAACGAGATGGCAGACTTGATTGTGGCAACAAGGTCGTATGAAGCAAATGTTACCGCTCTAAATGCAAGCAAAAGCATGTTTTTAAAAGCATTAGAAATTGGTAGATAATACGCAGTTTCGAGTACGAAATCAGTCGGCTCCGTTAACCAAATCAAGCAGTTTCGATAACGAAATCAGAAGATTTCTATCTCAGTGCATTTGACTTACAACGGAATCATAGATTCCTGTCAAGTCATAAAGATTTGGACTTAGCGACATCTGACCTACGATGAAATTAAAATTTCTGTTAGGTCATGAAAGATTTCTGTCTCAGTGTGTTTGACCTGCTACGAAATTAGAAAATTTCTGCAAGGTTATAAAACGATAGCTAACAAAACCATGAATGGAGTGTTAGATTATGCAGGTTAATTCAGTATCTCAATATATGAACCTAGTTAATAAACAACTTGATGAAGAATCTAAGTCTATTGATTTTTCTTCAGTAATGAAAAATTATTTAAGCGAAGTAAATGAATTACAAGTTGTTTCAGATAAAAGTACAGAAGATTTAATCCTTGGTGAAACTGAAAATGTACACGAAGTGATGATTAAAGCAGAAGAAGCAAGACTAGCGTTGGAACTTACTGTTCAAGTGCGAAATAAAGTTATCGAGGCTTATCAAGAATTGATACGAATGCAAATATAATATTTAATCCACGAAAAGGCAAACCATTTGTGAAAATGGGACGCAAAGTTTCAGATCTAAATTAGATGGCTGGGCTACCGAAAAGGAAACAATTAAGCTGTGTTTCTCTATACAGCTTTTTTGTTGGAAAATATTAAATACAAGGAGCGCATATGACAGAATCAAATAAATCGGAAAATAGAGTTGTAACAGTGTGGAAAGGCATAAATCGAGGAAGAAGAATTGGCATTGCTGCCATTCTTTTAACAATAGTATTAGCGTTTTCCATATATTACATATTCATAGGACATACTACATACACTCAGCTGTTTTCTGGCCTGGGAATGAAGGAATCGGCAAATATCGTTAGTAAACTCGACGAAATGAAAATTACTAATTATAAGATTGAAAATGAAGGCAGTACAATTTTAGTATCTCAAAAAGATGCCGATAAGATTCGTCTTGAATTAGCTATGAATGATTTATTACCTGAGATAGGTGTAGGCTATGAAATTTTTGATAATGCAAGCTTTGCGATAACTGATGAAGATAGAAAAATCATGTATCAAAGAGCTCTTGAAGGAGAACTTGCAAGATCGATTATGAGTCTAGATGAAGTAAAATATGCTAGAGTGCATTTAGCGCTGACTGAAGAGACTTTATTTTCTAGAGAAACGACTTATGGTAGCGCAACGGTAATTATAGAGATTAATCCTATTATGCAATTTTCATCTAATCGTGTAAAAGGTATTGTAGCACTCATTTCTAGTGCTGTAAAAAATATACCACCAGAGAATATAAGTGTTGTCGATACCAAAGCGAATCTGTTAAGTGAAAATCTTTACTCTGATCCAGATTCGATGACAATCGGGCAATCGGCGATAGATTCAATTTCTGTAAGGCAACAATTTGAATCAAAACTTGAAGATGAACTTCAAAGAATGTTGGAACTGACATTTGGCAAAGGGAGAATACTTGTAAATGTAAATGCAAAATTAGATTTGAATTCTGAAGAACTTACAATTATAGAATATGACAAAGATGGCATACTTAGATCTCAACAAGACAGTATTGTTAAAAATACATCCAATGGCGATGTTGTAGGTGGGTCAAGTCCTGTCGACAACAATATTGAATATTATATCAGCAACACTCAAGAGGCTATGAATAATTCATCTGTCAGTAATTTTGAAACTGTAAGAAATTATGAAATCGGTGAAACCAAGACGTATCGCATCAAAGCTCCAGGGGAAGTGGTAAGTCTATCTACTTCTGTTATTTACGATGGAGAGTTATCTGAAGCTAACAAGACCTCTATTAGAAACATAGTAGCGGCTGCTATAGGAATTGATGAAACCAGAGGAGATATCGTCAGCGTCGAGGGCATAATGTTTGATAAAACTTATGAACAAAATGCTATTAAGGAATTTAACATAGCTCAGGAAGAATATTTAAAAGAGCAGGAGACCAAGAAAAAGTTTATGTTTTACGGTAGTGTTGCAGGGGGAAGCATTCTTCTCATTTTAATCATTATAATTATAATTAAGGCGATTAGTGGTTCTAAAAAGAACAATCAAGACTTTTATGATGCTATGCAACCAATTCCAATAAGTGAATTAGAACAGCAATCATCAGGGATTTCTCGTATCAAACCTTTTCAAGAGAAAGATATCGAGAGAGGTGTAAAAGATTATGCAGAAGAGAATCCTGAAAAACTAGCAGATCTAGTAAAAACTTGGATGTTGAAAGATGAGGGATAGAGTATGGCTAGAAGTCGAAGTACACATGAATTAACAGGAGTTGAAAAAGCAGCTATCTTTTTTATTACTTTGGGTCCAGAGCTTTCTGCTAAGATTATGAAGCTTTTACCTGAAAAAATGATAGAACAGGTAACTTATGAAATATCGAATATGACAAAAGTTGAACCCGAAATGAGAGAACTCGTACTGAATGAATTTGTAGACATGAATGAAACATTCGATTATTTCATGGAGGGTGGAGTCGACTACGCAAGGGATGTGCTTACTAAAGCTTTGGGATCTCAAAAGGCACAAGATATAATTGAGACATCTTCAATGATGGCATTGACAAGAAAACCATTTACTTTAGCAAGAAGATCAGATCCGGTGCAACTTCTTAAGACGATTATTACAGAACATCCTCAGACGATTGCGCTTATTCTTTGTTTTCTTCAGCCGGAAAAGGCGGGTTCAATTATTTCCAGCATACCTGACGAACTGCAGTCTGATGTTGCTTTTAGAATTGCAACGATGAATAAAACATCACCTCTTGTTATTAAGAGAGTTGAAAAAATATTGGATGAGAAACTATCAAATGTTATCGATAGCAACTTCGAAGCATATGGTGGTGTAGATACTTTAGTAGGAATATTGAATTCAGTTAATAGACCAACCGAGAAAAACATCATGGAACAATTAGATGATAGAGATCATGATTTGGCCGAAAAAATCAAACTCAA
>DAOUQP010000127.1 GCA_030625575.1 Eubacteriales bacterium
CGCTTTAGAGATTATACAACTTATTAATATATATCATATAAAATGTTTTACATAATCTAGATTAGCTTAATTTCATTTAAGTCGATCTGGATTGTTTTTTTTCTACCTTATCTTAATCCAATGAATATCTGAGAAATATTTGAAGCCTGATTTTTCTGCCAGTTTTATAGATTTTTCATTGTTTTTTTCGATATGTACAAAAGGCAAATCATCAATACATAGTAATCGTCTAATAATTTCGTTGGTCAGCTTTAGAGCATATCCTTTATTCCTATAATTTTCGAGTACATGCATAAATCCAATAGCGCCATCATCGTGAGTCAAAACCCATGCAACTAATTTATCATGAATTTTAATTCCCACCCCTATGCCGTTTTGTATTCGAAATTTGATGTATTCTATATCTGTAAAATCATTATAAGAATTGTTTTCTTGTATATAATGAGCATCATCTTCAGTTAATTCATAGACGTTCTCAGGTTTTAAAATTTCATCGTTCTCATAAACATATTTTTTACATGATAGTTTCCATTCGATTTCATAGTTGGATTCATAATAATCTAAAACAGATTTATCGAATATAGCGATATATTTATCTTCTTCTCTGAGTTTTTCTATCAAACCATCCATATCATTTTTGTTGTCGAGACTGATATAAGTCCAGGAATTATCGCTGGTACCTGTTAAAATGATTGAGTCGTTCACAAAATCCAGTCTTGATAACGGGTATGTCTTTGAAAAGTTGATGATATTGATGTTTTTATAATAATTTTTCTTCAGTTTTTGAATTTGATCTTTGTTTAAATGAATTCTCATAATCATCATCTCCTAAATTAATGATATTCATCAATTTATAAAAGCTATAGAGAATTTAAAGTTCTCAATAGCTTCTATTTCATCGCTTTTATAAATTTATCAATATCGGTTTTACGCCTAAAATTTATCGATTCACTGACAGCACAGTATTTATCCACCATCATAACAATGAATGACTCTTTGTATTTCGGTAATTTTATGGTTAGTGGCCACATATGTTTTACAATAATGTCTTTTTCTAAATCATTCAATTGAAAATGTTTTGAAGCGTTTTCAAGAGCAGTGTATGGATGTGTAAAACCATGAAGGCCTGTGCGTGATATTTCTGCTTTTGGAGTGTGCCAGTCATATAAAAACAAATCATGCAGCAGTGCGCCTCTTGCGGCTGATTTATGGTCGAGACCCAAGCGTTTACACACTAAAAAACTTTTATATGATACATCTATGCTATGCTCAAGGCATGTGATATCTTTATGATGGATAAATTGCTGCATGGAGTTCACAACGCTGCTTTGTAATAAATCTTCAACATAATATTTATAATCAATGTAATTTGGAGAATTTGGTTTTGAATTCAACATATGAATCATCCTCTTCTATACTTGTATTTTAACCCCGGAAACGCAATAATACAAGAAAAAATCATTTATCGAATAGTCTGTATTATGATAATATATAGTTAACAGAAACTTAAGGAGAAATTTATGATTGATAAATACAAACATATTCCTTTATACATTCAATTGAAAGATTTGATTATAGAGAAGATTAAAAGTGGTCAATGGGAAGTCAATTCTCAAATACCTTCAGAGAAGGAATTAATGAAAACATATGAAGTGGGAAGAGCTACAGTAAGAGAAGCTATTTCAGTTTTAGTGAATAAAGGTTATATTTACAAAAAGAAAGGAATAGGGACATTTGTTGCAAGAAATCAACCTACGATAGGATTTGAACCATTGATGAGTTTTACAACTTCTCTAGAAGTAAGGGGTGTGAAGCCAACCAATACAGTGGTTGATAAGAAAAGCATTTTACCTGAAGATACTGAAGATATTTTATCAGATCTGAAGTGGATAAAACCGGATAAGTGTTTTTATCTGAAAAGAATTAGAAGTGTCGATAAAAAACCTTTGGCGATAGAGGAATCATATTTTTTAGATAGAATTGAAAACATCGATAAAAAATTTGATTTGACAGGATCTTTAACTAAAATCATGCTTGAAGATTTAAGAATCACAATAAAAAAAGTGGAACAGGTAAGTGTTCCTAGAATGCCGACAAAGGAAGAACAGAACGAACTTGAAATCGACGGTGATACGTTGGTGTTAGATATTAAAAGATGGATATATATCGAGGGTGAAGAAAATCCATTTTATTATTTGAAATTTATTATACTTGGAGACATATTCAATTTTTCTTGAAATAGACTATTTAGTCTATTTTTTTTTGAAAAAGAATGGATTTTATTATTTATATATAATATAGTGTACATAGAGGTCCGGACGTCCTGATGAGAGGTGAAGAATAATGAGCAACTTATCCGATAAGATTCAAAGGAAATTAAATAGAAAAATTTCTAGAAATATTACATGTAGAGAATGGCGCTGTTCAATAATTTTGGAAGGAAAAGTAGATACTTGGGAAGATGTATATTTAGCTGGCAAGCTAGCCGTGAATGATAAGTATAAAGGTGTTGTAAATAAAATAGAAGTAGAGGGTCTAGATATTCCGAAGATTAAAAAACCTTTATTAGAAGACAAGTATCTACTTGATAAAGAGATAGATGTACTGATAATAGGCGGAGGAGTAATCGGAAGTTCAATAGCGAGAGAATTGTCAAAATGGGATATATCAGTGCTACTAGTTGATAAAGAGGATGACTTGGCAATGCATGCATCATCTAGGAACGATGGAATGATTCACCCGGGGTTGGCACCTAAGCCTGGAACAAAAAAAGCATATTACAACGTTAAAGGAAACGAAATGCACACAAAAATAACAGAAGAATTAGATGTAAGTTTTAAAAGGACAGGTTCGAGAATAGTATTTTACAACAAGTATATGAGATTTGTAACTCCAATAATAAAAGCAAGAGCAAGGCATAATGGAGTAAAAGGAATAAAGTATTTAAATGCTGATGAGCTAAGAAAAGAAGAACCTGATATTTCGAGGGATATTACCGGAGCAATACTGATGCCGAGCGCCGGGATTCTATCACCATATAAAATGACAATAGCTTTTGCTGAAAATGCAGTGATGAACGGAGTGGAGATATCACTTAACACTATTGTCTCAGCTATGGAAAAAAAAGAAGATAAAATTATATCTGTTTCTACTAATAGGGGAAAAATATATCCTAGAGTGGTTATAAACGCGGCGGGTGCATTTTCGGATGAAATTGCTGCAATGGCAGATGATCAGTTTTTTACTATTCATCCTAGAAAGGGTGAAGCAATCTTGCTTGATAAGAAAAAAGGCAATCTACTTAACTCGATTCTATCTAATCCAGCGCTTTTTAAGATAAAAAACACTTCAAAAGGCGGAGGACTGGTAAAAACCATAGAAGGAAATGTATTGGTAGGTCCGAATGCCTATGAACAGCCATATAAAGAAGATTTCACAACCAATAAAAACAGCATAGATGAAGTGCTGAAGAAACATTTGACTTTGGTTCCGAAGCTTTCATCAATGGATGCAATTACCTATTTTGCGGGAATTCGTGCTGCAACTTATGAAGAAGATTTCATTGTAGAGAAATCAGAACACGTGAAGAATCTAGTGCATGTGGCTGGGATTCAATCACCGGGACTGGCATCTGCACCGGCAATTGCCGAAGATATTGAGAAAATGGCGATAGAGATTTTAAGTGAAGTAAATGATGTTAAGAAAAAAAGTAATTGGAATCCAATAAGAAAAGGAATACCAAAATTAAATTTGATGGAATATGAGAAAAGAAATGAATTGATTAAGGAAAGACCTGATTATGGAGAAATAGTATGTAGATGTGAAGAAGTAAGCAAGGGTGAAATTATTGATGCGATTAATTCATTAGTGCCTGCAACGTCGATAGATGCAATTAAAAGGCGTACCAGAGCTGGAATGGGAAGATGTCAATCGGGATTTTGCATGCCGTTGGTTGCAAAGATTCTTGAAGAAGAAAGTGGAATGAATATGGAGAATGTCACTAAAAAGGGAATTGGATCGGAAATAATAGTTGATGAAACGAAGAAGCATCGAATTGAAGGGAGAGGAAAACATGAATCCCTATGATGTGGTAATTTTAGGAGCAGGTCCAGCGGGTTTGGCAGCTGGTTTACAAGCGCATAAATCAGGGGCGAAGACTTTGATAATTGAAAGAGAAGATAAATTAGGTGGAATATTAAAGCAATGTATTCATGATGGATTTGGCTTGAAAAAATTCAATGAAAAACTTACTGGTCCTGAGTATGCAGGAAGATATATAAAAATGATAGAAGATGAAAATGTTCCAATTATCACTTCTACTTTTGTAACGGACGTCAGCAAAGATCAAGATGGATTTAGTCTGAGTCTGGTCAATTCAAAAAAAGGTATATATGAAATTCATGCAAAATCATTGATACTCGCAAATGGATGCAGAGAAAGAACACCAAAACAGATATTCATTCATGGTTCGAGACCTGCTGGAGTATATACGGCGGGAACTGCTCAATATTTTGTGAATATTTTAGGGTATTTACCATGTAAAAAATGTGTAATTCTCGGTAGTGGAGATATAGGACTGATTATGGCGCGTAGATTGACACTTGAAGGAGCAGAAATAGAAGGTGTGTATGAAGCAAAATCTATACCATCGGGTTTAAGTAGGAATATATCTCAGTGTTTGGAGGATTATGATATTCCGATTCACCTATCTCATACCATTACAAAAATCATTGGTGCTGATAGGGTTGAAGCTGTAGAAATATCAAAAGTCGATGACAGGATGATTCCTATAATTGGGACTGAGACGATAGTGGAATGCGACGGCGTCATTTTATCTGTGGGATTGATTCCGGAAAACGAAATTGCTGAATCGTTGGATATCAAATTGGACATGGCGACAAAGGGACCTTTCGTAGATCAAAACCTTATGACATTGGAAGATGGAGTCTTTTCGTGTGGAAATGCACTTCATGTAAACGATTTAGTGGATTATGTTTCTGAAAGTGGAGAATACGCGGGGGAAAATGCATTGAACTATGTAAAAAACATAGAGAGTAAAAAAGAAAGAAAATTAATACCGATTAATTATGAGAAGGAAAAATTTCTTTATGTAATTCCTCAATTTATAGATACTGATTCTGATAATAAAAAAATTACATTTTATCTTAGGTCGAGAGAAGTTAGAAAAAATGCAAGGATTCAAATCATGGGAAACAGTGAAATATTTTATGACAAAAAATATCGCTTTTTAAAGCCGCCTGAGATGGAGAGAATCGAAATGGATTTCACCGATATCGATCATCTAGATGCTATTGAAGTGATTATGAAATAAGGAGAGGATATTTATGAAGGAGTTGACATGTATTGTTTGCCCAACGGGATGTTTACTCAAGGTGGAAAAAATAAGTGATGAGTGGATAGTTGAAGGCGCTCTTTGTCCAAAAGGTAAAGAATTCGCAATCAACGAGATGACAAGTGCAAAGAGAAGTGTAAGTTCAACTATAAAAACCACATTCAAAAACACACCTAGGTTACCTATTAAAACGGACGGAGAAATTCCAAGAAAATTGATATTTTCACTGATGGAAAAAATAAACGAGGTGGTTCTTGATTATCCAGTAAGTACAGGAGAAGTAATACTTGAAAATGTTCTAGATACCGGAGTAAATGTAATTGCCACCGCAGATTTAAAAAATAAATTACA
>DAOUQP010000108.1 GCA_030625575.1 Eubacteriales bacterium
ATCTTATCATAAAGAGAATCACGAAATAAAAAAGAAGCTACATAGTAGCAACGATGAGCACAAAACGATTTTACAATTATTTAGAGATAAAAATGTTGCTGAATTAGAAATTTTCTTAAGAAACAAACATTGGAATGTAGAAAATGCTCACTACGATTCACTTGAATAATCATAGGAGTTTCAATAGAAATAATATAATAAAAATTAAATAAAAATTAAAACAAAAAAATAGAGAAAGCTTTTCTTCTAGAAAGGCTTTCTCATTATTCGTTAATACAAGAAAAAAACTTCACTGGATTTAATCCCAGCGAAGCGAGAATACCAGATTGTTGTTATCTAGCACTGTATCATTATCACATAATCAATACTTACTTGTTATGATTTTTAGATAGACATCTAAATAATAAACTTTTCCCGAAATATCGAAAGGTATTTTATTCATCAATCCGTCAATAATCATTTCTGTTCCATCTTCATTAATTATTCCCACGTACTCACATATTGCTTTTACCGAAGGCACTTCCGTGTCAATATTAAACGCATAGAACACTGTGCTTCCATCTATGATAATTTCAGCGTCTAACTCACCACTTTTCAAGTAGTATTTATCATCAATCTTTGTTATTTCATAGTGAGAATCTCTTGTTGCTCCTATGTACCTTTTTAAAGCATTTTTCTCTACTTCAGAAATTTCATCCAATATCGTAATATCAACATTAGTAGAAGTTCCATACCAATTTCCTATTATCCTATCGTCTAAGTCAATATTTTCTGCTGTATCACCATCTATTACCTCGACGTCGTCAAGCCATGAATAATCTATTTCTTCAATATCTCCATCACCACTCGTTTCTCCCAATAATCCAACTGATTCTTCATCATCTTCAGATATGTTTTCAGGAGGGTTTTGACTGAGAAGATAATATACTCTATCTTTTTCAGCCTGCCTAAACTCATCAAGTTTTTTGATTTCTAATCTTATTTTTCCAACAATATCATCAATTTTCTTCTCGTATCTTGTATTTACTTTTCTATTCTGCAAAATGGCATTGTCGAGTTCTCTGTTTACCGTATAAAGATTTTTTAAAATTTCAACATCTTTAGTAGATATTTTCAAATCATCCACTGTATAGTCCGGGATTTTTTTACGACCAATCGCCTTGTCGATAGTCTCGTCGATTGTCACGCTTACTTTGTTTTTGATGTCTTTTTTCATATCGTGGAGAATTTCACCGACAACATCATCACTTGTAGCATATTTATATAATTTCTCGAACATCCCAAATGATTTTTTGTAATTGTCCGTAACAAAATCCTTAGTTACAGTTATTACATCTCCAAGTTGGGTAACTAAATTTGCACCCGACTTCAATATGTTTTCAGCAAACGATTTCCCCTTTCCTATGGAATCCTTTACTGTATAGCCTGTAAATGCAGCCAATCTGATTGTACTCTTTATCAGATTCTTCTTATGTGTAGTTGTTACTGCTTTTTTATAATTTGCAAGTTCTATATAATTCATTCTATTGAGTTCTTGATTTGTAGCCATTTGATACATCAAGTTATACAACCTGCTTATTTCATTTTCGCTTTTTCCATATTCACTTGCTTCATAGCTTCTTTGTTCTAATGGAATCCGATCATCAATATCCGAATATTTCACCCAATCATTTTCAAAAACCTCTTGGTTGACGCTTCCATCATCATTATATATATTGGATGCATAAGAGAGGTCCGACACAGAAATTACAATCATCGTTATACACAACAGAATGCTCACTGCACTGCTTGCCGCTCTACTCGCTTTTCTATTTTTCGTCAATAATATTATCAAAATAATCAATAAAACAAGTGCAAATACTAAAGGCAGTGAAACCCAAAATAGAGTCTCCATAGACAATTCCCTGGCATATGGATTTCCTCTGAATACGGCCCCTTCATAGTCTGCTAAATCAGTTTCTGAATAGAGCTCTTCACCTTCATTGCTAAAGTATTTTACTGTATCTAAAATACCGTCGTTGTTTTCATCAGTCATTTGAGAATCGATATACATTCCATCAACTATGCTCATTGACATTTCATAGATCCAATCGGCATTCTCATCCCATGATGCAAATACCATATCATCCCCTAAATAATAACTTCTCCTGTCTCTATATCCATCACCGGTAGAGTCATCATCATAAATTGTATCGTATTGTATAATTGAATCAAAAATTGTAATGCTTCCTTCAAAACCAACACCATCGCTATCAGAATTGATACCGATTGAAGACTCGTCGACATATATGACATCTGCTATCGATGCAATCGGTTTTGAATCTTCAATAAGTTGAATCAACTCTATTCCAAATGATACAAATGATACCAACATCAAAATTATAAGTATTCCATACAGTATTTTTTTCTTCATCGTATCCCCCATTATATATATGTTTAGCCCTTTATATTTTAATAAATCTGAGAATTTGACCTATTCCTTGTTTTTACCCAAGTATACAAATTTAATCATTTTTTTCTCTTGATAATGCGAGCGTAGTTTCTTTCATGAATTTGTTTATTACCAATACATCCAATTAAATTAACTGTGTAGAGTGTCACTCTTTCACTTAAATTCTCTATTTTAAGTTCTTTTATTTTTTCTTAACAGATTACTATTCTTGCATTTCTTTATTTATAACTCACTCTTTCTAACTTCATCAATAAATGCCGGTCTATTTTTAAATTCCATTTGTAGTTTTAATAATGCTTGCGTCCAACCATCTTTATCATTTAGATAACTATTATATATTTTTTGGACTTTCCACAGATATTCAATTGCTTCTCTATATGATTTCCTATTTCCATTTCGACACAATTGAGGATAATATTAATCTCTTAATGTAATATTAATAAAGATATCGGTAAATTTAATTATCGATATCTTTATCAAAGTTTAAATAAGTTCTTCCATTTGAGCAACTAGTCTTCCGAACAGCTGTAAAGCCTCATCCACGGGCTTTCCAGTGGATATATCCGCCCCGGCATCTTTCAAAACTTCAATAGGATCTTTGCTGCTGCCTGCTGACAAGAATCCTTTATAGCGTTTCACTGCCTCTTCACCCTCATTGAGGATTTGATTAGCCAGTGCGATAGCTGTTGAAAATCCAGTGCTATACTGAAAAACATAAAAATTATAATAAAAATGTGGTATCCTCGACCATTCCAATGCGATTTCATCGTCAATCACCATGTCTGATCCAAAGTACTTCTCGTTCAACTTGCGGTACTCTTCTTTCAACACATCAGTAGTCAACGCTTCACCGTTTTCATATTTTCTATGAATCAAGAGTTCAAATTCTGCAAACATTGTCTGTCTGAACAATGTCCCACGAAACATCTCAAGATAATGATTGAGGATATAAAGTTTTTTATTTGGATCTTTTTCTGTTTTCAGAAGATAATCGTTCAATAAGGCTTCATTACAAGTCGATGCAACTTCAGCCACGAATATGCTGTAATTACCATAAACATATTCCTGATGTTTTCGCGTATAATGACTGTGCATTGAATGTCCCATTTCATGAGCCAATGTATACATATTATCTAAAGTGTCATAATAGTTGAGCAAAATAAATGGATTGGAATCATAGGTTCCGAAAGAATACGCTCCGGATCGTTTCCCCTCGTTCTCATAGACATCGATCCATCCCAATTCATAAGCTGACTTCACGACTTCAACATAATCATCTCCGAGGACTTCCAATGCCTTTAAAACAGTCTTTTGACTCTCTTCATAAGGAATCTTGAATTCAACTTCTTCTACAATGGGAGTATAGACATCATACATATGGAGTTCTTCTACTTTGAGTCTCTTTTTTCTCAAAGCCAAATAGCGATGAAAATCCGGTAATGCTTTATGAACCGAATTAATCAGGTTTTCATAAACACTGATCGGGATATTATTCTCGAACAGAGCCGCTTCAATTGCACTATTGAAATTTCTTGTTTTTGCATAGAAGACATTCTTCTTGATTTCAGACTGCAAAACCATACCTAGACCATTCTTATGATTCTCATAAACGCTGTAAAATGCCTTAAAAGCACGTTCTCTCAAGTTGCGATCCGATGATTCCAATGTCGGAATGAAATTTCCATGAGAAAGTGTCAAATCTTCCCCATTTGAATCCTTGATGGTTGGAAACTTGAAATCTGCATTGCTCAGCATTCCAAATATATTGTAAGGGCTAGATGCCATTTCCATGGTATCAGCTAAAAGTTTCTCTTCTATCTCACTCAATGTATGAGGTTTTCTTCTCAAAATATCCATAAAGTATTTTTTGTAGAGCTTCATTTCTTCTTTTTTTTCTACATATCCCATAATCAACTGTTCATCGTTAGACAAAATCTCAGGGACTATAAATGAAACAGCTGAACTGATCTTGACTGCCAATCCCTCGGCTCTCGTTGCCATCGATTGATATGTGCTAGCATTGGTATCTTCATCTTTCTTCATTTGAGCATAGGCGAATAGATTGTGAGCCAAACGATCCAATGCCAGTTCTGCTGTCACAACTTCATATAGAGTATCTGCAGATTCAGCGACTCTACCTCTATACTTCCCTATTTCAGCCAATTGCTCTGAAGCTTTCTGATAATCACTTTCCCAAGCTTCATCACTTGGATAAAGACTACTTAAATTCCATTTGTATTGTTCATCAATCTGTGCTCTTTTCTTCATATGAATCCTCCTGTTCGATTTGGTTTACAGTTCCTAGAATCAATATTCTGACATTATAATTAGAAACAATATATTTATGTTATTCATATCTACATACATATTACCACAATGATTTTCCATTTTGGTACAATTAAGGGTAATATTAATTCCTCAATGCAATATTTATAAAAAAATACCGGCAAATTTAATTGCCGATATTCTTATATGATTATATTTGATATCTGCACCGCTAGATTTGAGTTTCTAATCCCAAATTATTCATAGTAATAGTCATATTTAATAATTATTGTTTTTTTGATGACATATATAATTTTAGAGTTTTGTAAATCCAAAGCGCTGCCATAATCAGCCAAATAATTACTAATACCACAGTTAAGCAATCTGTTATTGTCATCAAAGTCATATCTAAACTTCGAATTAACCGTCTCAGTGTATAAACACCAATAGCAATCAATCTTCCAACTGCAGTTCCTATTTTCCTATCGCACCTAAAGCAGCAGCAAGTTTTGTAATGGATTATCAACAGTAATTAAGACAGTTTTTTGTCGGACATCATAATTTTCTCTTCATCTACCGTGTTTTTCTAACTTGAGTATATGCCAAATATATTAAATATTGAAGGTTGCCTCAAATTCAATTTTTCTGCTATAGATTTATTATTCAAACTTGTGAAAGATCTCAAACCATGAATAAGCATTTTTCGTGCATTAGCATAAACCATTATTCTCGATTTCCTTTTAAGTAATTACATATTTTCTCTATTACTATGGATTCATCCATAATGACTTTTTCTTCAAGTTTAAATCTAGGAGATTTATGATTAGTCATTTGTTATAAATGAATCGCTGTGATCGACAATAAACTGTGCTATTTTTTGACTGAATAATTTGTTATTAAACTCAGGATTCTCGTATTTAAAATACATTACAGGTATGACCTCGCGCTTTATTTGAATATATTCGTCTGAGATCGGATCAAAATCAGTATATGCAGTCGTTAAAAATCCAAAACTAGCATGGTTATTAATGCGCCTATCCAAAACTCTTCGTTTGAACGTAAACAGTACTTTGTTTTGATCTATAAGATTTATAAATTCTTGAATAACCTCTTTATCTCTAAAAGTATAGGTCTCAAATTCTGAATAAATCCACATATAATCGACCGATCCAACTTCTCTAACAAAAATTTCTGATATTGTGTATGGTTTTTTAATAATTGGATAAGCAGTGATTAACAGTATAACGACCACTATCCAGATAATTTTTTTACGCATTTCGACCTCCTGTTTTTTCGTTTCTTGATGTCTGCACCAGAGCATGTGCTCCATTTCACTGCTTCAAAAATCAATCTGCTACCATCATTGATGTCAATTCCCATTTATCATTGTCTGAATCATATGAGAATGTGACATTATAATCATGTGGCTTTCTTGTTGAATCTATGTCGACATAAGCAGTTCTACCGTCAGCCAACACTACTGTATACCAGCCTTCATCTTCTGTATCACATTACAAATATAGCATCCCCCCCTATTTCATAAGCTAACATACTCCTATCTTTTAACTCAGTGAAACAAGAATGCCAGATTATTGTATCACCTCACCGTAGCATTTTCATCCCTATTCGATTATCCTTCATTTTTTACTCGTAATATTTAAAAACAAACTCTGATTCAACATTCTACAAAACACATATAAACCAGCAAATAATATGATTGATATTTCATCATCTTTTTCTATCCTGTTTTTTCAAATATTAGATGTCCATTTCTTTCTTTGATTAATTTATATTTATTATTATATAGCAAAATACTTTTTAGTTTTTCATTATCAATGGCATTTTCTCCATAAGAACGTGAAATGGTATGGCTCATATAAGAAAGTTTTCCACCATTCTTTAAAACTCTATATATTTCATTTAAAACTTTTTCTTTGTCCCTTACAAGTGGCAATGTATTATGCAAATAGACGATATCAATAATTTCGTCATCAAGTTTTATATCATTAGAATCAGAAAGAATAGTTGTGATATTTTCCAATTTATTCTTTTTTGCTTTCTCATTTATAATTTTTATCGATTCAGGAGTGATATCAAGTGCAAAGACCCTTCCTTGATTCTCAACTTTTTGAGCAGCAGGTATTGTATTAAGACCAAGTCCACAGCCAAAATCTAAAATGTAATCTCCACTATTTATTCCTGCAAAACTT
>DAOUQP010000183.1 GCA_030625575.1 Eubacteriales bacterium
TCAACAATCATACGAATTTTATAGACTGGTCATATAAAAAGAACAATAAACATGTTTTTGATTATGTAAAAAGTCTTATTGAATTCAGAAAATCTCAAATGGTTTTTTCTGTTTCTAAACAAGAAGATATCAAAAGAGCAGTAAGGATAATTAAAAGCGACAAACACGTTATAATGTATGAATTAAATAGTCCTTTTGAAGAGGATTATAATAAGATTTTAATAGTTTATAATGGTTCTTATGATGATAAAGTAATAAAACTTGATAGAGATGATTACTCTGTTGAAATTGATGGTGCGCTTTATTACAGAGAAAAGATAAGTTTGGAAAAACATATTTTAACGATACCGAGATTATCTACTGCTGTCTGTGTTATAAAATAGTATATCAATATAATGATAAAAAGGTTAAGACATCACTATGATATGATGTCTTTTTTGATGTTTAGTTGAATATAGAAAGAAATTAATTCTATCTAATATAAAAATATATCTTAATGTATTAGATATTGATTTTTTGGGTATTATTAAATTTGTGAAGTGTTCATAAAGAACATCTATAATATTCTGAATATTTTGATAAATTCAATAAAGGTTTATAACTGAAGCTTGTTGAATAACTATATATATGTTTTTATGAAATGTTAATAATAAAAAGCAATAAATTCAGAAGAATATAACTTGATTATTGGTTTTATTTATTAATATTCACAAAGATTAACTAAATGAACGGAGGGAATCAATGAAAAATTTCGATTATTTTAAACCCAATAGTTTGAAAGAAGCCAGTGAATTATTGTTGAAATTCAATAATGCTCTTATTATCAACGGCGGAACGGACATGGTTATAAGGCTGAGAAACGAACTAGTAGAACCTGAAGCGTTGGTTGATATCAAAAACATTCCTGATTTATGGGATATTTCCGAGGATGAAAATAGCGTTACCATCGGATCTAGTGTAACGATGAATGAAATGGCTCATCATCCATTAGTTATTGATTCGTTTAAATTATTATGTGATGCTGTGCACTATGCTGGATCTGGTCAAGTCAGGAATTTAGCAACTATGACTGGTAATATATGCAACGCATCTCCACTTGCGGATACCGCTACTCCGCTATTGGTCTATGAAGCAACGGTGCTTGCATATTCTGCTAATGGAGAGAGGGAAATTTCAATTTGTGATTTCTTTAAGGGAGTAAGAAGAACTGCTTTAGAAAAAGGCGAAGTGGTAACTGGAATCAAAATTCCAAAATATACTGAAGAAAAAGGTTTGTTCAAGAAGGTTTCAAGGAGAAAAGAAGTTGATTTATCAACGGTGTGTGCATCGGTAGTTGACTTGGACGGAAATATTAGAATTGCATTTGGTTCTGTTGCACCAATACCACTAAGAGCGAGAAAAACAGAAGATTTCTTAAAAAATAAGGAATTGACTGATGAAGTAATCAAAGAAGCGGGAAGAATTGCACGTACTGAAGTCTCGCCGATAGATGATGTCAGAGCATCTAAAGAGTATAGACTAGATATGGTTGAATTGTCTGTAGTTCGCGGTCTAGAAGAAATTAGAGGATATTAGGAGGGGTTATAAGTGAAACATAAAATTGATTTTATTTTGAATAACGAAAAAATTACTCATGAAGTCGAGCCTAATAGAACCTTGCTCTCTGTTTTAAGAGAAGATTTTGACCTGACTGGAGCAAAAGAAGGTTGTGGCTTAGGGGAATGCGGTGCTTGCACGGTGTTGTTGAACGGAAAACCTGTCAACTCGTGTTTACTTCTCGCTGTAGAAGCAGATGGACAAGATATATTGACGATAGAAGGATTATCCAGTGGAGATACATTGGATGATTTGCAGATATCTTTTATAGAAAACGGCGCACTTCAATGTGGATATTGTACTCCGGGTATGGTTATTACAGCTAAGGCATTACTTGATGAAAACCCTCATCCGACTGAAGATGAAGTCAAGCATGCGATAAGCGGTAATTTATGTCGTTGTACCGGTTATCAAAAAATTGTTAAAGCAATTATGACTGTTGCAGAGAAGGATTCGGCTCAATAGAATATCGAAGGGAGGAAGAAAAAGTGAAATATGTTGGAAAGAGTATTGATCGTGTTGACGGAATTAAAAAAGTGACTGGAGATATTAAATTTGTCGATGATTTAAAAATGTCAAAGATGCTTTATGCTGCTGTTAAAAGAAGCACATATGCTCATGCAATCATTAAAAATATTGATTTAAGCAAGGCTTTGGCTCTGGATGGAGTCAAAGCGATAAAGACAGGAAAAGATGTTCCGCAAAGAGTTGGATTATATCTTGAAGATAAATATTTTATGGCTGTTGATAAAGTAAGGTATATCGGAGAAGCTGTTGCAGCTGTCGCGGCTGTTAGCGAGGAAATTGCCAAAGAAGCTGTGAAGTTGATTGAAATTGAGTATGAAGAATTACCGGCTGTTACAAATGCTTTGGATGCACTAAAAAAAGACGCTCCATTAATTCATCCTGATTTAGAAGATTATTATCATGCTTCGATTTTTCACCCTGTTCCTGGCACTAATATCAGTAATCATTATAAATTAAGAAAAGGAAATATTGAAAAAGCGTTTGAAGAAGCAGATCAGATATTTGAAACCAGCTTCTATGTACCTCATGTTCAGCATGTGCCGATTGAAAATCATTCCGCTATTGCAAAAATGGATAGAGACGGCTCGGTAACTGTTTGGTCGACTTGTCAATCGCCTTATGCAGTTAGGTTGGCATTATCTGTTGCTTTTGATATTGCGCTCAATAAACTTAGAGTGATTTCACCCACAGTTGGTGGAGGGTTCGGCTCGAAAGCTGGTACAACTTTGGAAGGGATTATTATTCCTTTAGCAAAAGAACTTAGAGGATATTCAATTAAACTTACTTTTTCTCGAGAAGATGAATTTGTAAATGCTTTTGTTCGCCAGGGACTGCATTCCAAGTTTAAAACCGGTGTGAATAAAGATGGAAAAATTGTTGCGGTTAAAAATCAATATGTTTGGGA
>DAOUQP010000093.1 GCA_030625575.1 Eubacteriales bacterium
TTATTTTGATTTTTTTCATGATCCCACAACAGCAATTGATTTATCATGCAGTTATATCTAAGATTAGAAAAAAGAAAGGTGGAATTATAATGACTAATGAATTGATTCAAAAATACTTGGGGAAAAGATGTCAGGTATCAACAGGATCTTACGGCATCAAAGTTATTGGAATTATAAATGACGTTAAAGAAAATTGGATTGAAATTGAAACTAAAAAAGGTTTGGAACTTGTAAATTCTGAATTCATTCAAAACATAAAAGTTAAGTAGATATATATCTTATATTTGATTAACTTAAAAAACACAAATATTTGAAATGATTTTTCAAATTCTTGTGTTTTTTTATTTAATAAGCTGTTTTAATTTGAATATGAATTATGAAATCAATTGGTGGGTTCATTTATCCATCTTTTTGATGTATTTATCATGCAATGGACCTAAGACGACTAGAGCGGTTCCAGCGCCGCATAGCGCCATGATCATATCCCACTGTGTGTCCCACACATCACCTTGATAAGCAAGTACAAAATCTATAGGGTAACCGGATAACATTGCAAATGAAAATTCAAGAAGCTCATAAGAGGCGCTGACTGCCAAAGCGATACACATGACGATGAAATAAAACATCTTGCTTCTTTTAATGTAGCCCATTCTTAAAAGCAACTCTTTTGCCATCAATGCGGGAGTCAATCCTTGAGCAAAGTGACCTACGCGATCGAAATGATTTCTGCTGAAATTGAAAATCTCCGTAAATTTATCAAAAAGAGGATTAAGCTGATAAGAATACTTGGCACCAGTAAGTAGAATCGTGACGTGAATGAAAATCATGAAATATACAAATGTGCTGAATGTGAATTTTTTATAGGTTAAAAGCACAATGCTTACAAGCATTAATGTCGGAATGGAGTTTAAAAACCATACAAGATAACTGTTCGGATTGATTGCTGACCAAATATATACCAAAAAACATAATTTCAATAGCATGATATGCTTTTTCTTTTCCGTTTTGTAATTAAAGTCATTGCTTGAACGCATTTGAATCTCTCCTTAATGTATATGAATCATCATTACTCCTATTATTAATATACCAATAATATGAGTCTTTATTCTTGTATTGTTGAGAAGTGACATTATTATAAATTTTACAAATTCTTAAATAGTTCTTTCGCTCATAAGTCTGTATAATATTTAACAGAGTCAAGATGCGAAGGAGGAAAACCATGAGAACAAAAAAAGCAGTATCAAAGGAAACCTGGGTATTTTTATTACTTATAATCATTTCATTTACATATCTCGGAAACGTAATGGGTGTTGGAATCATGTTCAATGTCATTATGAAAACCGCACATGCATTACTAATCGATACCGTTTTCTTCATTATGGCAATTGCTGTTCTAGCCGGTGCATTTGCTGCACTCTTATCAGAATTCGGCGTTGTTGCCCTTATCAATAAAATCATTTCTCCAGTTATGAATCCAATTTATGATTTGCCTGGAGCGGCATCCATCGGTGCGATAACAACTTATCTTTCAGATAATCCGGCAATCATTTCATTATCCAAAGATAAAGGTTTTAGCCAGTATTTTAAAAACTATCAAATACCGGCATTGACAAATCTCGGTACAGCCTTTGGTATGGGACTTATCCTATCTACATATATGATTAGTTTAGGTAATGGGACTGAATTTTTCATTCCTGTAATCATTGGTAATTTAGGAGCTGTTATAGGTTCTGTTATCAGTGTCCGAATAATGATGCGGTTCACAAAAAAATATTATAATGTAACGAAAGATACAAAATTTGACGAACCTCCAATCGACTTCAACAAGGTGCGAACGATTCGATCGGGAAATGCTCTAGAAAGAAGTATTGAAGCCGCATTAGAAGGAGGAAAGAACGGTGTGGAAATGGGACTTGCCATTATTCCTGGCGTCCTTTTCATCTGCACAATCGTCATGGTTTTAACCTTTGGTCCAAGTGAAACAATAAATGGAGTAGCCGTTTATAAAGGAGTGGCATTTGAAGGCGTGAATATTCTTCCTAAATTGGGAGGTATCTTGAAACCGGTAATCAAACCACTTTTTGGTTTCCAAAATGTTGAAGCAATTGCATTTCCAATTACATCATTAGGAAGCGTAGGTGCTGCATTGGCTCTAGTAGCCAAATTCTTGAAAGAAGGAATCATAGGAGCAAATGAAATTGCAGTATTTACAGCAATGGGAATGACTTGGTCAGGTTATCTTAGTACACATGTCGGTATGATGGATGCATTGGGAGTACGAAAACTTGCCAATAAGGCAATTCTATCGCATACAATTGGTGGATTGGGAGCTGGAATCGCAAGTCATTATATATTCGTTTTCATTTCTTCAATATCATAAAAGTCATACTTTAAATTCACATTTAAGTACTTGAATAAATCATTTGGTCAATAAAAAAATATAATTCGAATCTTTGGATTATTCAATTGTAATTGAAAATATAAGTGATAAAATGATAGTACATTATCGGAGGTGTGATTATGGAGGATAGAATATCTGAATTGATGAATTTGGTAGTTGATGGACAAAAGCAGATGAATGAAAAACTTGATAAAATGGACAGTAAAATAAGTTCAACGCAAGAAAAAGTTGCATATTTAGTTGAATTTACAGATGAAATGAAAGATTTCAAAGCTAAAACAATTGATGAACTAAGAGAAATCAAAGATAAGTTATTTAGCATTGAATTAATTACAGCAAGTAATTGGAAAGATGTAGTGCGGCTGAGATCAGTTAAATAAACACTCGATTGAGTGTTTGTTTTTACACCTAGAAAGGAAGATTTTAAAATGGATAAAAATGAATTTAATACTCGCAGATTGGAAATATATCAAAGAGCGTTAAATGAATACAATTTATTTATTGAAGAATTGAAAGATTTAAGTAAAGAGGAAATCATTGAAAAAGCATATGAAATTGTTATTAAAGAAGAGATATTATTACTACTTAAGGTTGAAGACGATTTTAATGACATCGAACTACAATACCTAGAGAACTTTGAATACCCTCTATATGGCATATATATTGAGTGGTTGGATAATGATTATAGCACTATTGATTTTATAAGAGAGACAATTGCTAAAGTTGCAAAAGAATATGCATAAATGATAATACTACGCCCTCATCTAATAAAGATGGGGGTTATTTGTAAATAGGTTTATTATGTGTTTAATATAAGTAATTAAATATTTTGAAAATTCAAATTTATAAACAATTAGTAAAACACAAAATAAACACTATCAGAGTTATAATTGCAGTAAAAAGGAGGCAAGTTATAATGAATGAAAAGAAAAAACCTGGAATTATAGGTGTATCAATTGTATTTATTTTTTTAATAGCAGCAATGTCAATTCAGATATTTGTACTTAAAGCAGATTGGGTAACACACATCACATTACTTTTAGCAATAGTGGTAGCTGCACTTGTAGCGATTTATTATGGATTTTCATGGGATGATATTCAAGAAGGAATTCTCTATGGATCAAATTTAGCTATGTTGCCGATGTTGATTTTAATGATGGTAGGTGTGTTGATTGCAACATGGATACCAGCAGGAGTTATTCCAACATTGATATATTATGGTTTGAATTTTATTTCTCCTTCAATGTTTTTATTCTCAGTTGCATTGGTATGTAGTATCGCTTCACTTGCAACTGGAAGTTCATGGACAACAGGTGCGACTTTCGGCGTTGCATTTATGGGAATAGGTTTCGGTTTAGGTGTTCCTCCAGCAATGACAGCAGGTGCAGTAATATCAGGTTCGATTTTTGGAGATAAAATGTCACCTTTATCAGATAGTACAAATTTAGCAGCGGGTGTTGCTGAAGCAGATTTATTTGATCACATTAAAAGCATGATGTATACAACAGGACCTGCAATTGTTATTTCACTAATAATTTACTTGATATTAGGGTTTAGATTTAGTGGTTCAGATGTTGATGCAAGTCAAATCAATATTATATTGGACGGATTGAAATCAAATTATTACATTAGCCCAATAGCATTTATACCACCATTGGTAGTTGTGATTCTTGCAGTGAAAAAGGTGGGCGGCTTGGCTGTTATGGTTATTGCATCACTTATTGGGGCAGCGTTTGCAATGATTTTCCAAGGATATTCATTAACTGAAATGTTAAACTTCATGAATTACGGATTCTCTTCTTCAACTGGCATTAGCGAAATTGATGCTCTTCTTAGCAGAGGTGGTCTACAAAGCATGATGTGGACAGTTTCATTAGGATTCATTGCATTAAGTTATGGTGGATTATTAGAAAAAACAGGTATGCTTGAAGTATTGCTAGACAAGGTAAAAGCACTTGTGAAAACTACAGGTGGATTAGTTTCAACACATGTAGTATCTAGCATAGTAATTAATCTTTTCTCTGCAAGTCAATATATGGCTATTATTATTCCAGGACGTATGTTGGTTCCTGCATATAAAGAGAAAAAATTATTACCGCAAGTTTGTTCAAGGGTATGTGAAGACTCAGCTACAGTAACTTCTCCTTTAGTTCCTTGGGGATTATGTGGTGTATTCTTTACAGGAGCATTAGGTGTTCCAACCCTAGAGTACTTACCATATGTTTATCTCTCATTTTTAGCTCCGATTATTTCAATAATTTATGCATATACAAATAAATTCATGTTTTTAGAAGGAAGTATAAAATCTGTGAAAACATATTCAGACAATCAAAAAGTTGGTTAGGTGATAATTATGATAAAGAATTCAGTATTTAATACAAAAACGTATATAAACACACTTGAAGCATTGGTTAACATAAAAAGTGAATATTTTCATGAGGAAGAAATATTTCAATATATCTATAATCGACTTGTGAAAAAAAATATTAAAGTTCAGATACATGAGTATCATGATGAAGAAATTACGGGATTTAAAGGAAAAAATTTAATTGGTCGCATGGGAAATCCAAATGAAGGACCAAAAATATTATTGAATGCTCACGTCGATACTGTTAATTTAGTATCGGGGTGGACATATTCACCACTTAAAATGACGGTAGAAGAAAATAGAGCATATGGTCTTGGAACTTGTGATATGAAAAGTGGCGTTGCAGCAATACTGTTGGCATTAGAAGAACTTT
Organism: Eubacteriales bacterium; assembly: GCA_030625575.1. Lineage (GTDB taxonomy): Bacteria > Bacillota > Clostridia > Peptostreptococcales > Acidaminobacteraceae > DAOURC01. Next base: position 5,143 of record DAOUQP010000093.1, read on the forward strand.
CAGCTTATGAAACCGAAATGAAAGGTGAGATAATATTCTCTTTTGTTTCGGATGAAGAAGGACCTTTTGGTTTAGGAACAAATTATTTAATTCACGATCAACTGATTAATGATGCAGATGTTGCAATTGTAACTGAACCAAGTTCAGCTTTTTCCCAAGAATCATTCCCGAATATTTGCTTAGGTGCAAGAGGCGGAACATCATATAGAGTAGATTTTTACGGGAAAGCAGCACATGCTGCAAATCCTCAGTTTGGAGTAAGCGCAATAAAAGATGCAGCAAAAGTTATAGAAGCAATCGACCAGATTGAGCTTAAAGACGATGGAGTTCTTGGTAAAGGTACCAATTGCATAATTGATTTTAAAGGTGGTGGAGATGCTTGTTCTGTTGCACAGCATGCATATTTTAAAGTATTCAGACACATGGTAATAGGCGAATCTAATGATACAGTATATGAAGAAATAGATACATTGATTCGTAGCCTTAATCTAAAATCTGATTACAAGATCACATTTAGAAAGGGACCTACTAAGGACTCGGATGGATTTATGCCATATGTTGTTGATCCTAATGATGATTATGTTATGAAGTTTATCGAGGTTGTGACTAATGTAGCTGAAAAAGATCCGAAATTTTCATATTTTTCAAGTATAGGAGATTTCAATTATTTAGGATCAAGGTTAAATATCCCAGTTGTTGTTTTTGGTGCTGACGGCGGAAATTATCATAGTGCTGATGAATGGGTAGATATTCCTTCAGCGGTTACAATGACAAAAGCTGTATATGAGTATCTTGTTGAAATGTTACTTTAATAAGCTAAAGACTGATGGTTTCTATCAGTCTTTTTTATATAAAATGATATAATAACTATATCTTATAAAAATGGAGGAATTAGCTTGAAAGCAGATATTATAATTTATAATGGAATAATTCATACAATGAAAACAGAAGATGATATCTATAAGTGGATGGCAATTCAAGATGGAAAAATCATTGAACTAGGAAATGACGAATCGTATGATTTTTTAATTGGAAGTGCAACTGAAGTAATAAATTTAAATCAGCGTACTATTATTCCTGGTATGTATGATTGTCATGTTCATTTAGTGCAATCTGGACTAAATTCTGAAGGATTAGAGTTGTTAAATGTTAAATCAATTAGTGAATTACTTAATTTAATAGAAAATAAAGCAAAAAATTATCCATTAGGACAACTAATAAGAGGATATCATTTTGATGTTACGAAAATAGAAGAAAAAAGATTCCCAACTCGTTATGAATTAGATAGTGTCAGCCCAGAACATCCAGTCTGGATTAATAGTATTGAATATCATACTAGCGCAATTAATAGTTTAGCACTAAATATAGTGAATCTACCATATAATATTGATGGCATAAAAAGAGATGAACGCAGTTTACCTTTAGGTTATTTCACAGGAAAAGCCAGTGCGTATATTAGAAATCGTCTTTTAGCAGGAATTGATGATTTAACAAGAGAAAGAGGAGTACAGCGGACAATAAGCCAAGCGATTAAAAAGGGAATTACTACAATAAATGCCATGGAAGGCGGGTTTACTTTTCATGAAAACGATGCAAAATTTGTTGCTAAAAACAAAAAGAGATATCCAATCGATATTCGTCTTTTTTATCAGTCATTTGATTTAGAAAAAGCTACTATGATAGATTCAGATAGTATAGGTGGAGATATCTTCATAGATGGTTCATTTAATTCAAGAACAGCTGCAATATCTAAAAAATACAATGATATGGATACTTACGGAAATCTATATTTTAATCAAGATGAATTAGATTACTTTGTATCAAATGTAATAAATAATGGCTATCAATTGGCATTGCACGCAATAGGAGACAGAGCGATTGAACAAACCCTTAATGCTTATAGCGGTGCATTAAATGAAAGTAAAGATACCGATCATCGCTGTAGGATTGAACATTTTGAACTTGCAACCGAAGAGCAAATAAAAAAAGCTAATGAATTAAATTTGATTATTTCGGTGCAACCAGCATTTGAATACTATTGGGGATATCAAAAAGGTATGTATGAAAGACGTTTAGATTCTTCATTAAGCTCAAGAACTAATAATTTTAGAAAAATGATAGATCAAGGATTAATACTATGTGCCGGTTCAGATAGTGATGTAACTGAAATAAATCCTATTTTGGGAATTCATGCTGCAGTCAATCATCCTAAATCACAACATGGTATAAACGTTTATGAGGCGCTTGAAATGTTTACGAAAAATGCAGCATATGCATCATTTGAAGAAACGCTTAAAGGCAGTTTAGAGATTGGGAAATTGGCTGATTTTTGTATTCTTAGTGAAGATATCTTTGAAATCAATTCTAAGGATATTGAAACTATTAAAGTTTATGGGACATATAAAGAAGGTTATGCGATATATTGTGCAGACGATATAGCAATTGAGGTGAATTCAATTGAGTGATTTATTAACCATTTATTTTACGGGAAAACCGAAATTGTTACTTAATGATGTTGAAATAATGGATCAGTTTAGTCATAAATCATTGGCGATGATATTTTACATTCATGCAAATAATAACAAAATAAGCCGAGAACAAGTATCAAATCTATTGTGGGAAAACAGTGATGAACAAGCAGCTAGATATAATTTAAGATACAATATATGGACAATTAATAAACTATATTCTAATTTAGCAAGTGGCCACAAACTTATAATTAGCAATAAAAATTACTTGTGTCTAAATCCTAAATTAATTGTTGAAACTGATATTGAGTTTTTAAAGGAACTTGATTTGAAGAATAATACTATAATTAATGATGAAAAATTAATGTTAACAAAAAATAAATGCAAAGGAAATTTTATGGAGTCGTTTTATCTTAAGAATTGCAATGCATTTAATGACTGGATGTTTTATGAGAGAGAGAACTTTCAAAAAAAATATAATTATGTTCTTCATTCATTAAAAGATTCATATATTGGGAAAAATCAATATACATTGGCTGCAGAAATTTTAGATGAAATGATAAAACTGAATCCATATGACGAAAAACTTTATAGTGACTTAATTCAAGTGCTCATTTGGAAAGGCGATCGCATTCAAGCGTTAAAAGAATACAATCGTTGTACAAACGTACTTCGTGAAGAACTTAATATAGCTCCATTAGAGTCAACAAAAAAATTAATAGATATGATAAAATCTACAGATGTTCAACGAAACATGAAGATTGAGTATCTAGAACAAACTATTGAATTTAAATTCAAATGTTCAAAGACTTTTAAAATTCAATATGGATTTATTAGCGAACTTATTCAAAAATTAATGAGTGATTCACAATTATTTTCATATATTCAACCACACATGAACCAATTC